>NZ_DDHH01000184.1:4821-14107 GCF_002338015.1 Rhizobium sp. UBA1881 | reverse complement strand
GGCCGGGCGCTGCGTGGCCTCGATCACCTTGGCCATGGTGAAGGTCTTGCCGGAGCCGGTGACGCCAAGCAGCACCTGGCTGCGGTCGCCATTGTCGAGACCCTCGACGAGGTCCTTGATCGCCGTCGGCTGGTCACCAGCCGGTGAATATTCGGAGTTCATGCGGATCTCGATGCCGCCTTCGGATTTCGGCGGCCGGGCCGGGCGATGCGGCGTCCACATCTTGCCGTCCTTGAACAGCGGGTTGCCGCTCTCGATCAGCGCCGAAAGCGCCTCCACCGTGGCGGTCACGGCTGTGCCGGCCTTCAGCGCGGCGGCGTCCTCAAGCGAAACGTCGAGGCCGGAGACCGGATTGAGGCCGGCCGCGGCGCGCGTCTTCGGATCGGTTGAGCCGCCCATGGACGTGCCACGTGCGGATTTGGACGCCGCGATCTCCACCTTCTTGCGGTGCTTGCCGGCCTTCGAGGCGATCTGCCGCTGCGTCTCGACACCGGATGCCTCGGCATCGGCCTCCAGCTGCTTCACCCAATCGGCGACGGAACCCTCCAGGGGCGCGCCTTCGAACGCGGATTGGGGAGCTTCCTCGAAACCATCGGGGGCGGGGGACTTTTTCGGAGATTTGGCCATGGCCGGAATATGGAGAGAGTCAGCGCGAAATGGAAGAGGCAAAGAGTACAAAAGGGAAACGGATTTTGCGGCGTTCGACGCTGGATGCCTGTGGTCATCAAATGGCCTGATGATATTGCATCGCGGCAAAAAGGCAGGCTATAACGGACCCACTCACCACGGACCCGGTGAAACTCCGGGTGGCTCTTCTGGCCGCCGATCCGCCAGACAACGCAAAACCTGCACGCCATATTTCGACCGCCCACCCGGGCGCGTTGGGCCACGCTTTGCGAGATATCACCAACATGCACGTATCCTCCTTCCGCCGGGATTGGTTTTCCAATCCGACCCGCGAAATGCTTGCCGGCGCCGTCGCCACATTCGCGCTGATCCCAGAGGTCATCGCCTTCTCCTTCGTCGCCGGCGTCGATCCGCAGGTCGGCCTCTTCGCCTCCTTCGTCATCGGCATCGTCATCGCCTTCACCGGCGGCCGCCCGGCGATGATCTCCGCCGCCGCCGGCTCCGTGGCGCTGGTCGCGGCACCCTTGGTGCATGCCCATGGGCTGCCCTACCTCTTCGCCGCCGGCCTGCTTGCGGGCATCATCCAGGTGGTGTTCGGCCTGCTGCGCCTCGGCGTGCTGATGCGCTTCGTGTCGAAATCGGTCCGCACCGGCTTCGTCAACGCGCTGGCGATCCTGATCTTCGGCGCACAATTGCCGCATATCATCGGTGGCGACTGGATCGCCTATGCCATGCTGGCCGCCGGTCTCGCGGTGATCTACATCGCGCCGCGCATCACCACCGCCATCCCGTCGCCGCTGATCTGCATCCTGCTACTCACCCTTGCCTCCGTCGGCCTGCATCTGCCGGTGTTGACCGTAGCCGATCTCGGCAAGCTGCCGGATTCGCTGCCGATCTTCGCCTGGCCGCAGGTGCCGCTGAACCTGGAGACGCTTGAGATCATCGCCGGCCCGGCACTGGCCATCGCCATGGTCGGCCTGCTGGAATCGATGATGACGGCGAGCGTCGTCGACGATCTCACCGACACGACGAGCAACAAGAACCGCGAATGCGCCGGCCTCGGCATCGCCAACGCCGCCGCCAGCCTGTTCGGCGGCATCGCCGGCTGCGGCATGATCGGCCAGACGGTGAGCAACGTGAAGTACGGCGGCCGCGGCCGTCTCTCGACGCTGTTTGCCGGCGCGCTGCTGTTGATCCTCATGGTTCTGCTGAAGCCATGGGTCTCGCAGGTACCCGTCGCGGCCTTGGTCGCGATCATGGTCATGGTGTCGATCGACACCTTCGACTGGTCGTCGGTCAAGACCATGGTGGTGCATCCGAAGACATCGAGCATCGTCATGCTGGCCACCGTCGTCGTCACCGTCTTCACCGCCAACCTGGCGCTCGGCGTCACCGTCGGCGTGCTGCTGAGCGGCGTCTTCTTCACCTTCAAGGTCGCCAAGCTGCTGTCGGTCCGCAAGGACACGGACGAGGCCGGCGAGCGCATCGCCTACCACGTCACCGGCCAGGTCTTCTTCGCCTCCGCCGACGCCTTCATCGACGCCTTCGATATCGCCGATGCCGAGGGCATGGCGGTGACGATCGATCTCACCCACGCGCATTTCTGGGACATCACCGCCGTGGCGGCGCTGGACCGCGTGGTGCAGCGCTTCAAGGCCCACGGCGTTGTCGTCGAGGTCATCGGTCTCAACGAGGCGAGCGCCACGCTGATCGGCCGGCTAGACAATGCGCCGAGCCTGAAGGAAATCTGAGCGCTTCTAGTCGTCCTGCCGCGCACCCGACCTGTAACAAAACCGCCGACACCGGCGTATACGGGTCGCGTCAGGACAATCAGGCATAACGGCATGCCTGAACGAGGGACATCCTCACCTGCGCCAGCCGGCGATCGTGTCTTGGCTGCAGGTCTTGGCCAAGGCACGGCGGCACCATCAGTGGTGTCGCGACGGTGCCCGGAAGAGAACCAGCAGGCCGATGCAGATCGACCGGTGCCGATCATGCGCGGGATCACAGCCTGTCGCGGGGTCGGATGGATCAAAGCCGAAGGTAAAGACCATGATGATCAACAGACGGACTTTCTCGACAGCGCTTCTCGCCGGCGCTGCCGCTTCCCTCATTTCCACACGCGGCATGGCCGCGATGCCGCAGCCCGCCAAGGCGCGCAACATCGTTCTGGCCCACGGGCTGTTCGCCGACGGTTCCTGCTGGACGGAGGTGATCGCGCGCCTGCAGGCCGCCGGCTTCAACGCCACCGCCGTGCAGAACCCGCTGACCACGCTGCCGGAGGCCGTCGCCTCGGTCGAGAAGGTGCTCGATCGCCAGGATGGCCCGACCGTCCTCGTCGGCCACTCCTTCTCCGGCATGCTGGTCACCGAGGCCGGCGTGCATCCCAAGGTTTCGGCACTCGTCTATGTGGCCGCCCGCGCGCCAGATGCCGGTGAGGACTATACGGCGCTGGCAAAAACCTATCCGACCCCGCCTGCCTCGGCCGGGATTGTGTTCGATGGCGATGAAGGACGTCTGAGCGAGGAGGCGTTCCTGCGCGATTTCGCCGGCGATCTGCCGGAGGCGAAGGCCAAGGTGCTCTACGCCGTGCAGCAGCCGTTCCACAAGGCCTTGCTGACGGGCAAGACCACGCAGGCGGCGTGGCGCTCGAAGCCGAGTTGGTATGCGGTGTCGACGGAGGATAGGACGATCAACCCGGATCTGGAACGCTTCATGGCCAAGCGCATGGGCGCCAAGACGATCGAGCTCAAGTCCAGCCACCTGTCGCTGATCTCGCATCCCGACGAGATCAGCCAGATGATCATCGAGGCTGCCGGCGGTCGCTGAGTTATGTTGTGAGAGCAGGCGTCGCGGTCTTATGACCGCGACGAGAACAGCGAGGCGAAGGTGGAGCGCGGCTTGTCGGGCATGCTTTCGACAACCACGAGCTGGCGGATATCGCCGCGCTTGAAGGCGGCGAGGAAGCGCTTGTAGTCCTTGAAGGAAACGCAGCCGTTGGAGTCGCCGCGTGCGCCGAGCATGTAGGTGTGAGCGAGCAGGCCGACGCGGTTGTAGATGTTGCCGGCGCCGCCGAGCGGGTTGAGGCGGATCGCCTCGACGCCGTGGAACAGGCTTTCGCGCATGGTCAGCTGGTAGGTATGCGGCGGCGTCGGGCCGCGCATCTTCTCGCGAACATATTTCGGATTGTCGCGCATCTTGCCGAGGCCGGAATGGGCTTCGAGACGTTCGCCGTTCGGCAGGTAGACCATGCTTGCGGAGATGTCATAGACGGCGACGCCGGCGCGGGCGACAGGGCTTGCCTGGCGCTTCGGCACGACGGGGATTTCGCCTTCGTCATCACCGATATCAGGCCGTGCATAGGCGAGCACCGGCTCGGCAGGGCGGCTGGCGCGGTCGTTTGCCGGCGCGCGCTTGGTCATGCCGTCGGGACGGGCCATCGGCAGCGGTACGGAATTGTTGTCGTTGAGAACGAGGCCGAAGGCGTTGCCGGCGTCGTCGCCCTTGCTGGCGTCGCTTTCGACATCGACGCTTGCCACTTCGACGGCTGCCGGCTTCGCGGGAATGGAAGCGGGCGCGTTGACGGCAACGCGGGTCGACTGTTCATCCGAAGCAGCCTTCGGCATGGCGGCGAGCGCGAGAAGGGCAGGGCCTTCGAGTGCGGCGATCTCAGCCTTGGACGGAATGACGATGCGATCGGACGAGCTGGCGCTGGCGACCTGAGGGGTTGCGGCGACGGCGTCGTCCTTGACCTTCGACGGCTGCGCGGATGCAATAACAGTGCGCGCCGGCATGGCGTCGGCGATGACAGGGCCGGAGGTGCCGACGAAGGCAGCCCTGAGAACGTCAGGCGTCAGCAGCCGATCGCGCTTCGACGACCGGTTCTCCGCCGTCAGCGGCTGCAGGCGCGAGAACTTGCTGACATGGATATTGCGCTCTTTGGGAGCGGCCGCGGCGGTGTGCTGCACGAGCGCGATATCGCCGATAGCGTTCTTGTAGGGTGCGGGAGCAACGGCGTGCATCGTCGCGATCGACGTCACGACCCATGCCGAGGCAGCAAAACTAGCACCGATGAGACCCGCCCCGGACATAAGGCGGAATGAGCGACTGAAACGAGAAATGGACGTACCTACTGGCCTGGTATTGGCAAACACATCGACCGCAAACGCCATAACACTCGTCTTTCACAACTCGTTACTAAGGCCGGCGGTACAGATAGATGGATACTTCTTCGCCGGGGCCGGTAATGGAGCAACAGGGCCAAAATGCGGCCTGTGCGTGATTTCCGGTTGGCTCAGATGATGCCGAATTATGGTAACCAAACCCTTTACGGCGGCGTCGCCTGTTTCGAAATTCCTCACCTTGTCCGCTAACCATATTGATCTTGTTCGATTTTTTCTAATGTGCCTCGGCGTTCGTCCGGCAATGTGACCTATGTCGCCGTTTTGACATAAATATTAGCGGGAAAAGATATTGCGGATGTGCTATGAAAAGGCATCGAAGGCTTCCGAGGGGAAACGCCAATGTCTTCGGCACAAACCGCTTCCGTTAACGAGATTTCGCCGGCCCTGCTTGTCGATGCGATGTTCGCCGTCCGCAAGACGGCCGCCATCAAGGCGGCGATCGAACTTGACCTCTTCACCGTGATCGGAACGGGCCAGACGGCCAAGGCGGCGGCATCCGAGATGCGATGCGCCGAGCGCGGGGTCCGCATTTTATGCGACTATCTCGTCGTCGCCGGCTTCCTCAACAAGAGCGGAGACGTTTACGCGCTGACACCCTCGAGCGCCGTGTTCCTCGATCGCCATTCGCCCGCCTATATGGGTTCGGCGATCGATTTCATCGCGGCACCGCAGATGCTCTCCCTCTTTTTGACCGACCCCGCCGCCTGCGTGCGCAATGGCGGCGCCGAAGGATTGGCAAACCTCTCGCCGGACAATCCCGTCTGGGTGCGCTTTGCCCGCGCCATGGGTGCCTTTACCGGCGGGGCGGGCAGGACGCTTGCCGCCGACGTCGCGGCATGGCCGCAGCCACCGTCAAAGGTGCTCGATATCGCAGCCGGCCCCGGCTATTTCGGCATCGAGCTCGCCAGGGCCATTCCGCAGGCGCGGATCGTCGCGCTCGATTGGAAGCCGGTGCTGGAACTGACGCGGGAGAATGCGACGGCGGCTGGTGTGGCCGATCGTTTCAGCTTCATCGCCGGCAGCGCCTTCGATGTCGATTGGGGCAGCGACTACGATCTCATCATGCTGCCGAACTTCCTGCATCACTTCGATATCGCTGGCTGCGCGGAACTGCTGAAGAAGGCACGTCCAAGCCTCAGCGCCAAGGGCAAGCTGATCGCCGTCGAGTTCGTCCCCAACGAGGACCGCGTCTCGCCCGACTTCCCCGCCGCCTTCGCCTTCGAAATGCTGGCGACGACACCGAAAGGCGACGCCTATACGGCGTCCAACCTGCGCGAGATGGCATCGATGGCGGGCTTCCGCGACATATCAATCAGCCCGCTGCCGCCATCGCCGGCGAGTGTGATTGTGTTTGAGTGAACGGCAGGGGCGATTTCGTCTTGCGGTGGTTTGTCCGTGTGAATACAAGCATTGCATGCGCAATTTTTTCCTCTCATCGCTGATATCAATCCTCATTCTTGCATCCAATTCGCCCGCTACGGCCGAGTTGATGGTGGTGCCGGGTCCTTACGGAAACCTCGAAGGCGAGGCCATCATTGTCGCGGACGCGAAGGCCGCGATCGTCATCGTTCCTGGCGCCGGTCAGATTGACCGCGACGGCAATAGTGGAGCGGCGCTCGAAAGCGATAGTTATCGGATGCTCGCCGAGGGGCTTGCGCACGCCGGCTTCAGCACACTCCGGATCGACAAGCGCGGCTCTTTCGGCAGCAGGAATGCCATTGCCATTCCCGAGGATGTGTCGATCGCCAGTCAGGCCGCCGATCTCGGACTGTGGCAGCAGGCGCTGGCTAAGCGCGCCGGCACGCGCTGCGTCTGGATCGCCGGCCACAACGAGGGCGGCCTGGTCGCGCTGCTCGCGGCCAACGGGGAAGTGAAGCCTTGCGGGTTGCTGCTGCTCGCGACGCCCGGACGTCCGATTAGGGAGCTGATGATTGAGAAGTCGATGACCGACCCGCTAGACGCACCCAGCCTTGCCGAAACAGACCGCATCCTCTCCGACCTAAGAAAGCGCAAGGCAGACGATCCGAAAATGTTCGAGGCCGCGCTGCTGCAGATGATCAAGTCGCCGATCATCAACCCGGTGGGGGAGCGCCATCTGGTTGATCTGCTCGGTTATGATCCGGCGGAGATTGCACGGAAGGTGACACTACCGGTTCTTATCCTCCGAGGTGACCGCGACGTTCAGGTGACGTTGGTCGATTCGAAGCTACTCGCATCGGTGATGCCGCAAGCGAGCGTGGTCGAACTGTCGGGTATGACGCATATGCTGAAACAGGATGTGCCAGGTGTGCGGTTCGCCACCTACCGGAATCCGAAGCTGCCCCTGGCACCCGAAATTGTGCCGACGATCGCGGATTTTATTGGCACGAACAAGACGCCGTGACTGTGCCTACGCCTTCTCCAGCACGTAGCTGCCCGGCGCTTCCTCGAGCGCGTTGAGCGCATCGCCGCCCGGCTTGCGGGCGGCTACCCGCTTGCCGTCCTTGGCCTCGATCCAGGCCTGCCAGTGCGGCCACCAGGAGCCGGCCGCTTCCTCGGCGCCGACGAGCCAATCCTCGTATTCGCCCCTGGCCGCACCGCCGGTCCAATACTGGTATTTCTTCTTGTCCGGCGGGTTCACCACGCCGGCGATGTGGCCGGAGCCGGCGAGCACGAAATCGACCTTGCCGCCGAAGAACTGGCTGCCAAGGAATACGGATTTCGCCGGCGCGATATGGTCCTCGCGGGTGGCGAGATTGTAGATCGGGATTTTGACGCTCTTCAGCGACACGGCCTGGCCGTCCAGCACCATCTCGCCCTTGGTGAGCGCGTTCTTCAGATAGCAGTTGCGCAGATAGAAGGCGTGGTTGGCCGCCGCCATCCGCGTCGAGTCGGCGTTCCAGAACAGGAGGTCGAAGGCCATCGGCTCCTGGCCCTTGAGGTAATTGTTGACGAAGTAGGGCCAGATGAGCTCGGAGGCGCGCAGCATGTTGAAAGCGGTCGCCATCTTCGAACCGTCGAGATAGCCGGTCACGTTCATGTAGTTCTCAAGCCGCGTCAGTTGTTCCTCGTCGACGAACACCTTGAGGTCGCCGGCATGGGTGAAATCGACCTGGGTGGTGAACAGCGTCGCGGAGCGTATGCGCTTGTTCTTCTCCTTGGCATGCAGCGCCAGCGTCGCGGCCAGCAGCGTGCCGCCGACGCAATAACCGATGGCATTGACGTCCTTCTCCCCGGTCGCCTTCTCGATGGTCGCCAGCGCGAAATCGATCCCTTCGCGCGCATAGGCCGCCCAGTCCTTGGCCGCATGGCGCGCATCCGGATTGACCCAGGAGATGACGAACACCGTCTGCCCCTGGTCGACGCACCACTTGATGAAGCTTTTCTGCGGATTGAGATCAAGGATGTAGAACTTGTTGATCCAGGGCGGGCAGATGAGGAGAGGGCGCTTCAGCACCGTCTCGGTCGTCGGCTCGTACTGGATGATCTGGCAGATCTCGTTCTGGGCGATCACCTTGCCCGGCGTCAGCGCCATGTCGCGGCCGACGGCGAACTTGGTCATGTCGGTCTGCCGAAGCTTCAGGTCGCCATGACCGGCCACGATGTCCTCGGCCAGCATCTTCATGCCCCGCACCAGATTTTCACCGCTGCTCGCGATCGTCTCGCGATAGAGCTGCGGATTGGTGGCGACGAAATTGGTGGGCGAGATCGCCGCCGTGATCTGCCTGACGTAGAAGTTGGCCTTCTGCCGCGTGTGCTCGTCCAGCCCCTCGGTCTCGGTCACGAGTTTTTCTGCCCAGTCCGCGGTAATGAAATAGGCCTGCTTCAGGAATTCGAAGAAGGGGTTTTTCTCCCAGTCCTGGTCGGCGAAGCGCTTGTCCTTGCGATCGGGTTCCGGCTCGAGCGATTCGCCCTGCATGCGCTGCATCGAGCGCATCCAGACGCCGAAAAAGCTGGTCATCAGCTTGGTCTGCGCGTCGAAGGCGCGGCGCGGGTCGGAAATCCAGTATTCGCTGACCTTGGAGAGCGTCTTGACCATGTCGGTGACGGGGTCGGCGGTGTTTTCGCGGATCTCGCCGCTTTCGCGCGGGCCAAGCCAGGCGGATGCCGCTTTTCCCAGGTTTTCCAGGGCGCGGGCGAAGTTCAGCGCCATCGTTTCCGGGTCCTTCAGCATATAAGGATCGAAATCCTTTGCCTCGAAGCCCGGGCCTTGGCCCTTCTCGCCCTTGTCCTGGTTGCTGTCGGTCACGCGGTTCCTCCGGCGGCAGCATCTTAATCCAAATCAAGTTGTATCCGCTCGGATCAAGAAAACAAGTTCCGCAGACATGCCTTCATGCTATTGCTTTGTGCAGGCTGCGAATTTAACAAGTCGAAGCAGCTTAAGGATTTGGAACCTCTGGCATGACCAACACAGGCATTCGTACCATCGCAAACGTCACCCGCATCGCCCTTATCGGCGCCGCCGCGGCCATGGCGCTTGCCGGATGCATGCGAAC
>NZ_DDHH01000184.1:0-4700 GCF_002338015.1 Rhizobium sp. UBA1881 | reverse complement strand
AGGCCGAGATCGCCGCCAGGCGAGCGGCCCCGACGGCCGTGGTCATGAACGCCACCAAGGGCGAGGCGCCGACCGAGAGCGGTCTGTCGCACTATCGCGATGGCTATCCTGGCTTCGGCGCGCCGCTGACCGCCGCCAACGTTCAGATGAACGACGAGGAAGCCTCCAGCCTGCAGCAGAAGCTGACGGCGCTGAGCAACCGGCGCAAGGCGGGCACCATCTCGGAAGCCGAATACCAGCGCCGCGTTGCGGAATACCGCAAGCTCGCCGAAGATCACGGCCCGGAAACGCTGTCCGAAATCACCAAATAAGGCCTTGCCTTCTCTGGCGTTTGCAAGCAAAGCCTTCCGTCAGGTGCGGAAGATGAAATTTTCCTGATAAAGCGTCAGCCCCGAGGCGGTCCGTCAAAGAATCGCCGTGCGCTGGACGTCTGATGAATACGGCGCTCGCGATTCTGAAGTTCGTGTCGCAAGCAGCCGGAAGTTAGGACGAACTTCGATTTGCGGTCATGGTGGCCGCGTTTCCGTGGGGAAAGAGATGGAAGAGTTTCACAAAGTCCGGCGTTTGCCGCCTTATGTTTTCGAACAGGTCAACCGTTTGAAAGCAAGCGCGCGAGCGGGCGGAGCCGATATCATCGATCTCGGCATGGGAAACCCTGACCTGCCGACCCCCAAGGCAATCGTCGACAAGCTTTGCGAAGTGGTCCAGGACCCGCGCACGCATCGCTACTCTTCGTCCAAGGGCATTCCCGGCCTGCGCCGCGCCCAGGCCGCCTATTACGCCCGCCGTTTCGGCGTGAAGCTCAACCCGGATACGCAGGTGGTCGCAACCCTCGGCTCCAAGGAAGGCTTCGCCAACATGGCGCAGGCAATCACGGCACCCGGCGACGTCATTCTCTGCCCGAACCCTACCTATCCGATCCATGCCTTCGGCTTCCTGATGGCGGGCGGCGTGATCCGCTCTTTGCCGGTCGAGCCGGACGACAGCTTCTTCCCGCCGCTGGAACGCGCCGTGAAGCACTCGATCCCGAAGCCGCTGGCGCTGATCGTCAACTATCCGTCGAACCCGACGGCCTATGTCGCGACGCTGGATTTCTACAAGGACGTCATCGCATTCGCGAAGAAGCACGACATCATCGTGCTCTCCGACCTTGCCTATTCGGAAATCTACTTCGACGACAACAACCCGCCGCCATCGGTACTGCAGGTGCCCGGCGCCATGGATGTCTGCGTCGAGTTCACCTCGATGTCGAAGACCTTCTCCATGCCCGGCTGGCGCATGGGCTTTGCCGTCGGCAACGAGCGCCTGATCGCGGCGCTGACGCGCGTGAAGTCCTACCTCGACTACGGCGCCTTCACGCCGATCCAGGTTGCCGCCACGCACGCGCTGAACGGTGACGGCTCGGATATCGCCGAAGTCCGCGGCGTCTACAAGCGCCGCCGCGACGTCATGGTCGACAGCTTCGGCAAGGCCGGCTTCGAAGTGCCGCCGCCGGCAGCGACCATGTTCGCCTGGGCGAAGATCCCGGAAAAGTTCCGCCATCTCGGCTCGCTTGAGTTCTCGAAGCTCCTCGTCGAGAAGGCTGATGTTGCCGTGGCGCCGGGGATCGGTTTCGGTGAAATGGGCGACGATTACGTGCGTCTGGCGCTCGTCGAAAACGAGCACCGTATCCGTCAGGCGGCGCGCAACATCAAGAAGTTCATGTCCACCGCCGATGAGACGATGCACAACGTCGTCTCGTTGAACGCTCACCGCTGATACAATCAGTTCTTTCGGCAGCCGCTCCGGCGGCTGCCATTCATGACATATTTCAGGATCGATCCATGGCAGATGCCCTTAAAATCGGCGTTGCGGGCTTGGGTACCGTTGGTGCCTCTCTCGTTCGTATCATTCAGCAGCGCAGCGACGTGCTTGCCGCGACGTGCGGCCGGCCGATCCTGATTACCGGCGTTTCCGCCCGCGACAAGACCAAGGACCGCGGCATCGACGTCGGCGGCATCGAGTGGTTCGACACGCCCGAGGAACTGGCGACCAAAGGCGATATCGACGTGTTCGTCGAACTCGTCGGTGGCGCCGAGGGGCCGGCCAATATCGCCGTCCGCGCCGCGTTGCAGCGCGGTCTCCACGTGGTGACAGCCAACAAGGCACTGCTTGCCTATCACGGCGTCGAGCTTGCAAAGATCGCCGAGGAGAAGGGCGCGCTGCTCAACTTCGAAGCGGCCGTCGCCGGCGGCATCCCGGTCATCAAGGCGCTGCGTGAATCGCTGACCGGCAACACGATCTCGCGCGTCTACGGCATCATGAATGGCACCTGCAACTACATCCTGACCAAGATGGAGAAGGAAGGCCTGTCGTTCGCCGATTGCCTGAAGGAAGCCCAGCGCCTCGGCTATGCCGAAGCCGATCCGGCCTTCGACATCGAGGGCAACGACACCGCCCACAAGCTCTCCATCCTGACGACGCTCGCCTTCGGCAACCAGATCGCCGTCGACGACATCTATCTCGAGGGCATCACCAACATCTCGATCGACGACATCCATGCGGCCGCCGATCTCGGCTATCGCATCAAGTTGCTCGGCGTTGCCCAGCGCACCGATACCGGCATCGAGCAGCGCGTTCACCCGACCATGGTGCCTGTCGATAGCGTCATCGCCCAGGTCGACGGCGTCACCAACGCGGTTGCGATTGAATCCGACATCCTCGGCGAACTGCTGATGGTCGGCCCCGGCGCCGGCGGCAATGCCACGGCCTCGTCGGTACTCGGCGACATCGCCGACATCGCCAAGAGCCGCCCGGGCGCCCAGCAGGTGCCGGTGCTCGGCCACCCGGCCAAGTCGCTCGAGCCCTATCGCAAGGCGCAGATCCAGAGCCACGAGGGCGGCTATTTCATCCGCCTGACGGTTCTCGACCGCACCGGCGTCTTCGCCAGCGTCGCCACCCGCATGGCAGAGAACCACATCTCGCTCGAATCCATCGTGCAGCGCTCCAAGCAGCACCTTTCGCCATCGCACCACCAGACGATCATCCTCGTCACCCATGCGACGACCGAGGATTCGGTGCGCAAGGCCGTCGAGGCGATCAAGACCGAGGGCTATCTGGTCGGCGAACCGCAGGTGATCCGCATCGAGCGTCCGAAGGAAGACTAAGCGGCGTCACCGCATGGTGATCTATTCTGTGGGCGGCGGGGCGCGGGTGCGCTCCGCCGTCTTTCGTTTGCCGTCACGGCTCTGTAGAACGGCCTTGTAGTGGCAGTGGAGTGACATGATGGATATCCCGGCCGATCCGGTACAGCGCGCCTTTCTGGGTGTCGAGAAATCCGTTCTCGACAATCGCTGGATCTCGCGGCTGGACCAGGCCGGGCAGAACCGGGCGCTCGCCATGTCGCAGATGCACGGCCTGCCGGATCTGATCGCCCGGGTGCTCGCCGGCCGCGGCGTCACCGTCGACGAGGCCGTCGAGTTCCTCGATCCGACGCTGCGCTCGCTGATGCCCGATCCCTACAAGCTGACCGATTGCGAAAAGGCGGCCAAGCGCATCGCCGATGCCATCAACACGCGCCAGCAGGTCGCGATCTTCGGCGATTACGACGTCGACGGCGCATCCTCCTCGGCGCTGATGTACCGTTTCCTCAGCCATTTCGGCGTGACATCCGAAATCTACATTCCAGACCGCGTCTTCGAAGGCTATGGCCCGAACCCGGCGGCCATGGACCAGCTGATCGACAACGGCGCCCGATTGATCGTCACCGTCGACTGCGGTTCGACAAGCCACGAGGCGCTGGCGGCGGCGGCAAAGCGCCATGTCGACGTCGTCGTCATCGATCACCACCAGGTGACACATGACCTGCCGCCGTGCCACGCGCTCGTCAACCCGAACCGCGAGGACGATCTGTCGGGGCAGGGGCATCTCTGTGCCGCCGGCGTCGTCTTCCTCGTGCTGGTCGCCACGCTGCGGCTGCTGCGCGAGGCCGGCCATCCGAAGGCGCGCAGCATCGATCTCCTGCAATGGCTCGACATCGTGGCGCTCGCCACGGTCTGCGACGTCGTTCCGCTGAAGGGCCTGAACCGCGCCTATGTCGTCAAGGGCCTGATTGCCGCCCGCCATCAGGGCAATGCCGGTCTCTCGGCGCTGTTTCGCAAGGCGGGCCTGGCCGGGCCGGTGACGCCCTATCACTTCGGCTTCCTCATCGGCCCCCGCATCAATGCCGGCGGACGGATCAGTGACGCCGCACTCGGTAGCCGGCTATTGACGCTTGACGATACCGGCGAAGCGGAAGCCATCGCCGAGCGCCTGGACGAGCTTAACCGCGACCGCCAGGTGATGGAAGCCAACATGCTGCAGGAGGCCGAAGCCGAGGCATACGCCGAATATGGCGACGGCAGCGGTGCCTCGGTTATCGTCACCGCGCATGAAAAATGGCATCCAGGGATCGTCGGCCTGATTGCGGCGCGGCTAAAGGAAAAGTTCAAGCGCCCGGCCTTCGCCATCGCCTTCGATCCCAATGGCAAGGGAACCGGCTCCGGCCGCTCCATCAACGGCTTCGACATGGGCAAGATGGTGCGCGCGGCGGTCGACGAGGGGCTGCTGGTCAAGGGCGGCGGCCATGCGATGGCGGCTGGCCTCACTGTCGAGCGCGACAAGCTCGGCCGCCTGCGTGGCTTCTTCTCAGAACGTGCCGAAAAGACGGTGGCGGCACTGGT
>NZ_DDHH01000035.1:0-20632 GCF_002338015.1 Rhizobium sp. UBA1881 | reverse complement strand
CAGCTCCGTCGAACTTCTTCATCAACGGTCGCTACATCCTGCAGCCCGAGGTGTTCAAGATCCTGGAAACCCAGGAACGCGGCGCCGGCAACGAGATCCAGCTCACCGACGGAATGCTGAAGCTCCTGAAGGACCAGGCATTCGCCGGTTACCACTTCAAGGGCACGACCTATGACTGCGGCGCCAAGGATGGCTTCATCCTCGCCAACGTCGCCTTCGCGCTCGAGCGTGCGGATATCCGCCCGACCGTGATCGAAGGCTTCAAGGACCTGCTCAAGGGTCTCTGATATCAGGCGATTGAAGGGGAGGCCGCGTCGCGGTCTTCCCGATCGCTGTCAGCGTTTCAGCTTCAGACCGACGCCGGCTCGCCATTGCTGCGAGTCGGCGCCGACTTTTCTGGAGGTGAGTTCGTAGCCGATGGTGCTCGTCAGATCGAGATATCGGTTGATGTTCCAGGTCAGGCCGGCGCTGGTCGTATAGACCGTCTCGTCGCTGATCGTGCTATCCGATGGATAGTCGCGCAAGGTTATCCCACCCAGAAAGGTTCCGACCAGATTGTCGCGCAGCTGATGCGTGACCGTCGTCGTCATGGCGCGCGAGATATAGCCCGCGACACCTGGCGTAGTGGATGGCTGCAGGCTCGTCTGCAGGCCGAAATCGATATCCGTGCCGCGCAACGGTGACCAGCGGACACTGGCATCGAGCACGGTTGCGTCGATATCGGAGAGCCTGTTGTCGTCAAAGCTGGCGATCTCGTAGCCGACGCCCACTTCGCCGCGCAGCTTCTCACCGAGATCCACCTCGACGCCTACCTTGGCGCCGTAGCTGTCGCCGGAGCGCTGGTAGCCGGCCACGTCGGTCGTCTGGTCATAGACCGTCTTGCCGACATTGCCTTCGATGAAGGGGATCAGGGCAGGCGACAGCTCGTAGCCGATGCGGCCGCGGAGCGTGCCCGATGTCTGGTCGCGGTCGCTGAGCGAGACGACGGTGCCATCGGACAGCGTGGCGTCGGAATAGATCGTGCGGGTGAAATCGATGCTGGTGCTGCCGCGCAGGATGCCGAAGTCGCGCTCGATCGAGGCGCCGAGAGTGAATTCCTGCACGTCCGACTGCTGGTCGGCGTTCTGGATGGCGTTCGGGTCGTCGGTGTCTTCCCGGTAGAAGTGGTAGCCGCCGGTGATGTGGGCCGTGGTTTCCTCGGGAAGATCGAGCCTCAGATCGCCGTTGATCCTGAAGTCCGGCTGCTCCTCGCCTTCGCCGCTGACATTCTTCTGCCAGGCGCCCTCGCTTGTGATCAGCAGCTGATGCAGCGCCCAGTCCGACGTCAGCGTCGTCTTCATGTCGGTTTCGAGGAAGGCGCGCGTCTGCTTGACGTCGCCGTCCTTCTGCGTCTCGGTGTTGATGCTCTGCGTCACGGTCGGGCGCAGCACGAAGGTGCCGACGCGGATGCCAGGGGTTTCCTCGGTCGAGAGATTGACGTCGGGCTTGCGCGGCCTGCGCTCGTCGAGCGGGGCCTCGCGGGTGTTCAGCCGCATCATGTCTTCGTCGAGAATGGAGCCGGTGGTTTCGTCGCTCGGCTGGTCGCCTGATGGGGTTTGCCGTGCGGTCGCGGTGGTGTTGGCGTTGGCGCCGTTGGCGGTGCCGTCGTTCGCATTGGTCGGGTCGTCGGCGGATGCCGTGGCGCCGGGTATGGCCGTGCCGTCATCCTGTTGATCGCCCGCGGCATCGGGGGTGGCGATGTAGGTGGACTGGGCAAGGGGAGAGGAGGATGCGGCGGTGCGCGCCGATTGGGCGAGCGCCGAAGTGGGGGCTGCGAGCTCGAGACCGGCCAGTGCCACGGACATGGCAACGCCCGCCGCGCGGAGCGGCGTCAGACTGCTCGTATGTCTCCAATGGCCCATATGGTTGCGCTCGGCATGCTTCGAAGTGGTTACCCGAACGTAAAGCCTCGTGGTTAACCATTCGTTGCCATTTGGCCGAAGGCGGTGCGCAATCCGCCGCTATGGTGGACACCGCGCTGGAAAGCGGCTAACGGATGGCGATGATCAAGCGAGCGGTAAATCTCATCGACAACGGCGTGATCGACTCGGCCAGGCGCACACTCGCCACGGAACGACAGTCGTTGGTGTCCCTCGAACAGGCCTTTGACGGCGATCTCGCCGGGCCTTTCATGCAGGCCGTCGAAACGATCGGCGGGATTTCGGGGCGGGTGATCGTTACCGGCGTCGGCAAGAGCGGCCATATCGGCGTCAAGATCGCCGCGACGCTGGCATCGACAGGAACGCCTGCCTTCTTCATGCATGCCGCCGAGGCCAACCACGGCGATCTCGGCATGGTGGGGCTGGGGGATGCGGTGCTGGCGCTGTCGAAGGGCGGCGAGAGCGCGGAACTGCGCAACGTGATCGCCTATACGCGCCGCTTCTCCATCCCGCTGATCTCGATGACCTGCTCGCCGGATTCGTCGCTGGCAAAGGCGTCCGATGTCGTGCTTCTGATGCCGAACGTGGAGGAAGCCTGCCCGCACGGCCTGGCACCGACCACGTCGACGATGATGCAGCTGGCGCTCGGCGATGCGCTCGCGATCGCGCTGCTCGAAGCACGCGGCTTCACGGCGCGCGACTTCCATGTGTTTCATCCGGGCGGCAAGCTCGGCGCTGCCCTGAGCCATGTCGCCGACGTCATGCATACCGGCGAGCGCGTGCCGCTGGTTGCCAAGGGCACACCGCTGCCGGAGGCGATTTCGACGCTATCACGCAAGCATTTCGGCTGTGTCGGCATTTTGGACGAAGATGGACGGCTTTGCGGCATCGTCACCGAGGGCGACATGGCGCGCAACCTTTCGCGCAATCTCTCGGAACTCGTGGTCGACGATATCATGACGCGGGCGCCGAAGACGGTGAAGCCGAATGTGCTCGCGACCGCGGCGCTTGCGCTCTTGAACAAGCACAGCATCGGCGCGCTCATCGTCGTCGACGACGACAACAAGCCGGTCGGGCTCATTCATTTCCACGATCTGCTCAGGATCGGCGTGGCCTGATCAAGCCAGCTTGATCGGGATCAAGGCCAGCTTGATCGGGATCAGGCTTCCTCGACCGTCAGGTCGCGGCCGTTGCTTGATATGACCTTGACGCGCGCGCCGACGGGCAGATCCGGGCCGCTCACCTTCCATTGCGTGTCATCCAGCTTGATGTGGCCACGGCCTTCGGTGATCGGCTCGGCGAGCGTCGCGGTGCGGCCGACGAGGCTGGCGCCGCGCTGGTTGAGGAAGGGCTCGTCCGTCTCACCGTGATCGCGCGTCAGCTTGCGGCCGATGAAGGTGGCGGCGACGGCGAAGGCGGCGAACAGGATCGCCTGCAGCTGCCAGACCCAGAAGGCGCTATCCCAGAAGAGCAGCGACAGCGCGCCGACGGCGATTGCCGCGAGACCGATCCAGACGAGGAAGAAGCCGGGCACCAGCATCTCGGCGGCGAGCAGCACGAGGCCGACGACCCACCAGCTCCATGGCCCCAATTCCGATGTGATGGCGGCCAGCATCGATCAGCGCTCCGGGTTCTGGTTGAACGGGTTGACCTGCGGCGTCGTGCGCGGGGCTTGGACCTGCCGCGGGGCAGGCGCTGCCGGCGGAGTGTCGCCGCCGCCGAAGACTTCCTTGGCGATGGCGCCGATGCCGCTCAGCGAGCCAATGATTGACGAGGCCTCGATCGGCATCAGCACGACCTTGGAATTGGTGGCCGAGCCGATCGCGGTCAGCGCCTCGGTGTATTTCTGGGCCACGAAGTAGTTGATCGCCTGCACGTCGCCGGCGGCTATCGCTTCCGACACCATCTTGGTGGCCTTGGCCTCGGCCTCGGCCAGACGCTCGCGCGCCTCGGCGTTGCGGAAGGCGGATTCGCGCTGTCCTTCGGCCTGCAGGATCGCCGACTGCTTGGCGCCCTCGGCGCGCAGGATCTGCGCGTTCCTGGAGCCTTCGGCCTCCAGCACCTGGGCGCGCTTCTCGCGCTCGGCCTTCATCTGGCGGGCCATGGCGTCGACGAGATCGCGCGGCGGCTGGATGTCCTTGATCTCGACGCGGGTGACCTTGATGCCCCAGGGCTGGACGGCATCATCGACGACGCGCAGCAGCCGGTCGTTGATGGCGTCGCGGTTGGAGAGCAGCTCGTCGAGGTCCATCGAGCCCATGACCGAGCGGATGTTGGTCATGGTCAGGTTGAGGATGGCGTTTTCGAGGTTGGAGACCTGGTAGGCCGCCTGGGCAGCGTTGAGGATCTGGTAGAAGGCGACGGCATCGGCCGAGACGGAGGCGTTGTCGCGGGTGATGACTTCCTGGGTGGGAACGTCGAGCACCTGCTCCATGACGTTCATGCGGGCGCCGACGCGCTCGATGAAGGGGGTGATGATGTTGAGGCCGGGACCCAGCGTGCGGGTGTAGCGGCCGAAGCGCTCGACCGTGTACTGATAACCCTGCGGGACCGTCTTGATGCCGGCGAAGAGCACCAGGATGACGAAGACCACCAGCGCGATGACCACGATGTCGAAGCCGCCCAAAACCATGAAATACCTCCCAAACCCGAATCGAATAGCCGCACCTTAGCCGAGACGATTTCAAAAGCCACGCTCTCAGGTAGTCGTGCGGCCTCACCCATCAAATATGGGGGTTCGATTGGTTCTTCACAATGCAGTCCCGTTGGCCTAGAACGCGCCTATCCGGTCGCAGCCCACCCGGTCAAAACAAGGGATCAAACATCATGAAGACTATCGTCATCTGCTCCGGCGGATTGGACTCCGTTTCGCTTGCGCACAGGATCGCTGCGGAACAAACCCTCATCGGCCTTCTCTCCTTCGATTACGGCCAGCGTCACCGCAAGGAACTCGACTACGCCGCCGCCTGCGCAAAGCGGCTCGGCGTGCCGCATCAGATCATCGACATCAGGCCGATCGGCAGCCATCTCACCGGCTCGGCACTAACCGACAATATCGACGTGCCCGATGGACACTATGCCGAGGAGACCATGAAGGCGACGGTGGTTCCGAACCGCAACGCCATCATGCTCGCCATCGCCTTCGGGCTTGCCGCCGCACAGAAGGCGGATGCCGTCGCCGTTGCCGTGCACGGTGGTGACCACTTCATCTATCCGGATTGCCGCCCCGGCTTCATCGACGCATTCCAGGTGATGCAGGATGCGGCGCTGGACGGCTATGCCAGCGTCAAGCTGCAGGCGCCCTACGTCAATGCCACCAAGGCCGATATCGTCACGGACGGGGAAAAGCACGGGACGCCGTTTGCAGAGACATGGTCGTGCTACAAGGGCGGAGGGCGTCATTGTGGGCGCTGTGGCACCTGCGTCGAGCGGCGCGAGGCGTTTCATCTGGCCGGCGTCGCGGACCCGACGGAGTACGAGGACGCGGATTTCTGGAAGTCGGCGACATCGGGCTTCTCGGCCACGGAGGTGTAACCCCGTGTTCCGCATTACCAAGGAATTCCACTTCTCCGCCTCGCATCAGCTCTCGCATCTGCCCGCCGATCACCAATGCGCGCGGCTGCATGGGCACAACTATATCGTCGTCGTCGAGCTTGCCGCGTCAGAGCTCAACGCGGATGGCTTCGTGCGCGATTATCACGAGCTTGCTCCGCTGAAGCGCTATATCGACGATCGCTTCGACCACCGGCATCTGAACGAGGTGCTTGGTCATGATCGGGTGACGTCGGAATATCTCGCCAAGCACCTTTATGACTGGTGCAAGGCTATCCTGCCGGAAACGTCGGCCGTTCGGGTCAGTGAGACGCCGAAGACCTGGGCGGAGTATCGGCCATGAGCGCCGATCACAAGATCCGCGTCAGCGAGATCTTCGGGCCGACCATCCAGGGCGAGGGCGTGCTGATCGGCCTGCCCACGGTGTTCGTGCGCACGGGCGGCTGCGATTACCGCTGTTCGTGGTGCGACACGCTGCATGCCGTCGACAGCGAATACCGCGATCAGTGGACGCCGATGTCGGTGGAGGAGATCTGGGCCGAGGTCGTTTCGCTCTCCGGCGGGCAGCCGCTCACCGTCTCGCTCTCCGGCGGCAACCCGGCGATCCAGCCGTTGGGACAGTTGATCGAGCGCGGGCATGGCGAGGGCTATCGGTTCGCGCTGGAGACGCAGGGCAGTGTCGCCAGGGACTGGTTTGCCGATCTCGATACGCTGGTGCTGAGCCCGAAGCCGCCGTCGAGCGGGATGGAGACGGATTGGGGGCAGGTCGAGGACTGTCTGCGGAAGGCTGCCGGCGGGCCTGAGGTTGCGCTGAAGATCGTGGTGTTCGATGAGCGGGATTATCGCTATGCGCGGGAGGTTGCGGGGCGGTATCCGGATCTGCCGGTTTATCTGCAGCCCGGGAACCATACGCCGCCGCCTGCCGATGACGATGATGCCAGGATCGATGTCGATGGGATCATGGAGCGGATGTTGTGGCTGGTGGGGAAGGTGACCGAGGATCGGTGGTTCGAGGCCAGGGTGCTGCCGCAGCTGCATGTGTTGTTGTGGGGGAATCGGCGGGGGGTGTGAGTGGGGTGTGGACGTAGGCTCGGTTTTGCCGTGGGTTACCCCCCTCTGTCCTGCCGGACATCTCCCCCACAAGGGGGGAGATCGACTCGTGGTGAGGTTTTCGCCAAACAATGAGCGTGGAGCGAGCGGGCAAGCCCAGCCAATCTCCCCACCTGTGGGGGAGATGCCCGGCAGGGCAGAGGGGGGTACCCCACGGTAAAAGCTGAATGAAAGGCGTCGGCCTCAGACAGCGCGCCAACCGCACACCACAAAACCCCGCGCCGGAGACCTCTCCGCGACGGCATGATTGGGAATGGGCAGGCAACGTTTGGTATAGAGTATGATTGTCAGGCGATGTCGCCTGCCCGATCATATCGAGGCTTCCGGATATCCAGGCCGACAGGAGCGTCTCTCGGCCTTTCGCTTCCGGATGGATGCGAGGTCCTGACGACCCGATCATCCACCTTTCAACAACCATCACCGGACGCCGGGCTTGCGCCCTGATGTGTCAGATCCGGTTCGCGACCCAGCTCCCTGTCCAATGACGGCATCAGTATGAGAGCGACGATTGCGGCGGGGATGGATGGGGACGATGAAATCCGCAAGCGGCTGATATCGCGGCGATATCTTTCGCCGCGCAATAAAATTATCCCCGCACAGCGGCAATCTCGGCCTCGGCGCGGCGGAGCGTCTCGGCAACGAATGCGCTCTTGCCGCCGGTGTAGTGGTCCCAGTCGCCGGCGGCTTCTTCGGCAAGGCGCTGCTTCAGTGCCTGGTATTCGGCGGCGCGGTCCGGGTGGAGGCGGAGGTGGTCGCGGAAGAGGAGGCGGTCGTGGTGGGCGGGGTTGGCCTCGAGGCAGAGGTAGAGGCGCAGGCCGTAATCTTCGTGCTCACGGGTGAACGGCAGGCGGCCGTCGCCATGCGGGTCGCCGTGGGCGCGGAAGCCGGAGAGCGTGAGTTTATCGGCCAAGGTGGCGAGGGCGGTGGCGTCGATCAGGACCGCGTCGAGATCGATCTTCGGCTTGGCGGCGAGGCCGGGGACGGCGGTGCTGCCGATGTGCTCGACAGCAAGGATGAGGCCGGGCGCGAGCGACAGGAGTTCGTCGCGCGCGGCCTGGAAGAACGAGGGCCAACGCGGATCATACTGGACAACCCGGATCGGCCGCATCGTCGTCAGCCGATTTCCTGGAGGAAGCCCTCGAGGACTTCGACCATGCGGCGTTCGCCCTGTTCCAAGGACCCACTATTGTCGAGATCGACGACGTCGTAATCGCCGCGCACGGTGAGCGGGCCGCGGGCCAGGCGGGCCATGATGTCCTCGTGGGTCTCGCGGCCGCGGGCCTCGAGACGGCTTGCCAGCACGTCTGCGCGGGCGGTAACGTTGATGACCTTCAAGCGCGGGAAGACGGCGTGGAAATGGTGCAGCGCCGAGCGCGAGCCGTTGGCGATGACGAGGCTTCCAGCTGACAGCGACACCGAGACTTCCGAGGGGATGCCGTATTTCAGGCCGTGGGCTTCCCACCAGACGGAGAAGCTGCCGGCCTGCTCCATCGAGGCGAAGCCCTGAGGCGAGACGGCGAGATGATCCTCGCCGCCGGCATCATGATCGCGGGTGATGACGCGGCGGACGAAATGCACGTCCTGCCGCTCGCGGAAATGCCGGGCGGCTGCCGCCATCAGCGTGTCCTTGCCGGCGCCGGAGGGGCCGACCACGACCACCATGATGCCGTGCTCGGTGCCGGGAACGACGTGGGGCTCGTGCGATGGATGCGTTTCGTGCACGGTCATGCGACCCGGCGCCCTTCGCGCCAGACGGAGCGGCTGACCGGAACGCCTTCGTCGCGGAAGACACGGACGAGATCGGCGCGCAGGCCTGTCGCGATACGGCCGCGATCGTTGAGGCTCACCGTGCGGGCCGGTGTCGACGTGACCATGGCGATCGCCTTCGGCAGCGAGATGCTCTCGACTTCATCGGCGATCAGGAAGGGTGCGTAGAGCAGGCTGAGCGGCACGTAATCGGAGGAGAGGACGTCGAGCACGCCGCGCTCGGCGAGATCGCGGGCGGCGATGTTGCCGGAGTGCGACTTGCCGCGCACGATATTGGGCGCGCCCATGAGAACGCTCATGCCGTTTTCATGCGAGGCCTTGGCGGCGTCGAAGCTGGTCGGGAATTCGGCGAGACGGACGCCGTTTTCGATCGCCTCGTCGACATGGGCGAGCGTGGCGTCGTCGTGGCTGGCGACCGTGATGCCGCGCTCGGCGCAGACCTTCGAGATCGCGACGCGGTGCGGCGTCGAGTTGCGCTCGGATTCAGAGACGCGGCGATCGACGAACTTGGCGAACTCGGCGTCGGTGAGGCCGCGCTTCTTCTGGTAGTAGAAGATGTACTGGTCCATGGTCTGGAACTGGCGCTGGCCGGGCGCATGGTCCATCAGCGAGACGAGGCGGACATAGGGGTCGTTTTCGAAATCGGCGAAGTGCTGCAGCACGTTGTCGGCGGAGACTTCGCAGCGCAGGTGGATGAGGTGCTCGGCGCGCAGTCGGCCCTCTTTCTCGGCCTTCTGGATGGCATCGGCCATGTCGCGCATCTCGCCATGCTCGAAGCCGCCATCCTCGTCCGCGCCCATGCGCAGGCAATCGAAGACCGTTGTGATGCCCGACGTGACGATCTGGGCGTCGTGCGCCTGGATCGCCGCCGTCTTGTTCCAGCGCAGGCCGGGACGCGGCGAATAGTGGCCTTCCAGATGGTCGGTGTGCAACTCGACCAGGCCGGGGATCAGATAATCACCCTCGAAATCCTCGCCGAGGCGGGAGCTGCCGCTTGCGATATCCTCGATCTTGCCGTCGCGAACGAGGACCGATCCTTCGACGATTTCATCCTCAAGGACGATGCGGGCGTTGGAGAAGACGGTTTCTTTGGTCATGGGCGTCAATTCTTTCAAGGTTTGGCGGCGGCAAGCGGCCACCAGGAATGGGCGGTAAACGGCGCGCCGCGCGTCTCTTCGACGAAAACGGCAAGGCCCGAAATCAAAAGCGGCCTGCCGGTGAAGGCGGCGAAGCGCTCGGCGAGAATGGCCTTCATCACCTCGGCGCGCTCTTCCGGCACCTGGCCGGAAAGCGTCATGTGGAAACCGAAGTCATCCATCACGTAAGGATAGCCCCAGCGCAACAGATTGGCCCTCTGGCTTTCGCTGAGCTTGTCCGGATTGCGCCGGGCGATATCGGCTTCGGACAATGCCGCGCGGAACGGTTCGAAGGACTTTACCACGGAGGCCGCGAATTGCTGAAGCGGCGGATGCAGGGAGCCGGGCACGAGCGCGAAGAAGCGGCCGAGCTGGCCGAGCACGAGCTCGGGGATCTCGAATGCTGGCGTCGCGGCGGCGAAATCCTCGACGGCCTGGATGAGGTCCTTCTCGGTGACCGAGGAGGCCAGGTGAAACGGCGCCTTGATGGTGGCGTGGAAGGCGTAGCGGCGCGGATCAGCGGTGAGCTCGAACTGCTCGGCGGCCGGCAGATCAGGATAATCGGGAGCCGGATAAGTTTCGCCGGTGAAGGCATCGCGACCGAGCCAATGGGCTGCCGCCACGTTCAAGGGATCACCCTTCGGCGGCGTGAAATAGAGTGCGTATCGCAAGGCCAGTATCCCGGAAATCTATGTGGATGCGGGAGGCAGTCTGCCGTGATTTGACCGCCCGCCGCAAGCTTGCTTCCGGCTAAAAGATTTCCGTGACAGAATGATGATGATCAAGACCCATCAATGGGTCTTTTTGCCCATCACCCGCGAACGCAGCGCATTGGAGATATTGTCGAAGACGAAGACGACGACGAGGATGAGGAGCACCATGTAGGCCACCTTGTCCCAATCGGAATTGGTCTTCATCGATTCCAGGAGTTTCAGGCCGATACCACCTGCGCCAACGGCGCCGATGACGGTGGCCGAGCGGGTGTTGGATTCCCAGAAATAGAGCGACTGCGAGATGAAGATCGGCAGCACCTGCGGCACCACGCCGAAGCGCTGGACGACGACGGGCGAAGCGCCCACCGACTTGACGCCCTCGCGCTGCTTGTCATCCACATTCTCCAGCGCCTCGGCATAGACCTTGCCCAGCGCGCCGGTGTCGGTGAAGAAGATCGCGGCGATACCGGGGATCGGCCCGGGGCCGAAGGCGCGGGTGAAGAACAGCGCCCAGATCAGCATGTCGATGGAGCGCAGGAAATCGAAGAGGCGCTTCGTCGCCCAGTTGGCCGAGCGGTTGAGCGTGATGTTGCGCGCGGCGATGAAGGCCAGCGGAAAGGCGAAGAGCGAGCCGAGCAGGGTACCGACAAAGGCCATGACCAGCGTCTGCATCAGCTTCGACAGGATGTCGCCGTGCTGCCAGCTGGCATTATTGAGGAAATTGTCGAGCACCAGGGAGGCGTTGGACTGCGTGGGATCGATGCGATCACCCGACAGCATCAGGCCGGCGACATCGACGAGGCTCTTGCCCCAGAAGGGCGACTGCGTGTCGAAGAAGAAATTGGCCCAGCCAAGGAAGCGGCGCTGCACATAGACCTGCGTCGAGCGGATTTCCGCCTGGCCCTCGAAACCGAAGGAGACTGTGACCTTGCTGTCGTCCTGCTTCATGACGGCGGGCGCGCCCGGCGGCAGGATGGCACGATCCTTGGTGATCTCGACAGGATAGAGCTTACCGCCGAGATAGACGTCGACGCGCTCAGGCGTCACTTCCATGCGGTCGGCATCGCTGCCGTAGGTGACGGTGTAGCCGCCGGCAGCCGTCGGCAGCATCCATGCGATGACCGCATCCTTCGGATACTGGCCACGGCTGGTCCACTGCGGCACGACCTTGCCATCGACGAAGCGCAGGCGCGGCTGGGCCCGCCAGGAATACCAGTCCTGGACGTAGATCGAGGCGCGGTCCCAATTGCCGTTGACGAAGGTCGGGATGACCTTGAAGAAATTGAACGCGAGCGCGAGGTAGATGATGACGATGCCGGCGATCAGGGCGAGACCCCAGCGCTGCATGAAGCTGCGGTGGAAGACTTCGGGATAATTGTCCAGCAGGCGCTGGCGATCGGCGGCGTTGACTGTGAGCGACGACATCAGGCTGCTCCTCGGCCGAATTCGAAGGACTGCTTGCCGATCATGCGGCGGCGGAGCCAGGCGGAGAACTGGTCGACGCAGACAACGGTGATCAGAAGCAGGATGATGATGGCATAGGTCTTGGCGGCGTGATCGCGACCGATCGCCAGGCTGAAGACCTCGCCGATACCGCCGCCGCCGACGGCGCCGATGATGGTGGAGGCGCGCACGTTGATCTCGAGACGCAGCAGCGTGTAGGAGACGAAATTCGGCATGACCTGCGGCAGGATGGCGAAGCGGACGCGCTCGAGCCAGCTGGCGCCGGATGCGCGCAGGCCCTCGTCCGGCTTCATGTCGGCATTCTCGACCACTTCGAAGAACAGCTTGCCGAGCGCGCCGATGGTGTGGATCGACACCGCGATGATGGCCGAGATCGGGCCGATCGACAGGATGGCGGCGAGCAGGCCGGCAATGACGATCTCCGGGAAGGCGCGCAGGATTTCCATGATGCGGCGCACGACCCAGCGGGTGGCGCCGGCGCCGACCAGATTGGTCGAGGCGAAGAAGCAGAGCACAAAGGCGCCGGATGCGCCGAGGATGGTCGAGACGATGGCGACGTTGATGGTGATCGCCAGCTGGTAGAAGAAATTCGGGATGTAGAAGCTGTCGGTGATGTAGACGCGGTCGCTGACGTAATCATACTTGATCGAGCCATCGGCATAGGGCGACGGCAGATCGAACATGGCCCTGAAGATTTCGAGCGGGCTGTCCGGCACGAAATGCTTCATGAAGTCGAAGAGGTAGGGAAGGCGTTCGAAGAACTTGCCCGAATTGGCGCTGTTTGCGAAATCGAGCGAGGCACCGAGGACGATCAGGAACACAACGATCGAGATCACGGTGTAGATACGCCGTGTCCGGACCTGCTGCTGGTAGTGATCGAGAATTGTGCGGGAGCCTTGCTGCAGTCCGCCCATGTGGTCGGGTTCGGCCACGTGCGCCATGTTGAGCATCCTTGTTGAACGAACGGCGGCACCATGATGATGCCGCCGCGAGTTTATTCAGAGGTTCGGATCAACCGCCGATAACCGACTTACGAGCGTCGATGATCGTCTGATAGAAGGACTGGTCGACCGGCGACCAATCGACGTAACCACCGCCGGTGAAGCTGTCGAAGCAGCCCTTGTCGGTCTTCGGCAGTTCGGCGAAGTAGGCGGTAACCTTCTTCTGGATGTCGGACGGCAGCTTGTTGGAAACCATCAGCGGGCCGTTCGGGATCAGCGGGGACTTCCAGACCTGAACGATATCGTCCATGTCGAGCAGGCCCTTGGTGACCATGATGTGCAGGTTGCCAGAGGTGTAGCCCTGGGCCCAATCGCCGGTGGCGGAGCCGAAGGTGGTGCCGACGTCGAACTTCTTGTCGAGAACGCCGAGAACGAGGTTCTCATGGCCGCCGCCGAAGCCGGTTTCGGAGAAATACTGCTTGACCGGCATGCCGACATCCTTCGGCAGCGAGACGTTCGGGACGAGGTAGCCCGAGGTAGAGTCCGGATCGGCGAAGCCGAGCTTCTTGCCCTTGGCGTCGGCGAGCGTCTTGATGCCCGAATCCTTGCGGGCAACCATGATCGAGTAGTAGCCGGTCGAGCCGTCTTCCTGCTTGGTGGTCAGAACCGGCGTAACGGCGTTCGGATCCTTGAGGTAGATCGAGGCGTAGGAGGAAGCGCCCATGACGGCGAGGTCGATGGTGCCGCCCAGCAGGCCTTGGATGACGCCGTTATAGTTCGGCGACGGGAAGATCTGGACTTCCGAAACGCCGGTAGCGGCAACGAGGCCCGGCTTGACGCACTCGGTGCGGCGAACCTGGTCGGCTTCGTTTTCACCGCCGTCGAGGCCGATACGCAGGACCTTGACGTCCTGAGCGTAGGCCTGGCCTGCAACGGTGGCGATGGCGATCGTTGCCATCAGGATCTTGCGGAACGCAGACATGGTAGTCTCCTTTGGTGACGTTTTTCAGTGACTGTAAGTTACTGGGGATCGGTATTTTTCCGGCTTTTTCCCCCGGCCGGAAACTTGTCAGCGCATGACGGCGGAGGCGGCCATCACGCGCGATACGGCGTCCTGCTGCTTGCCCTTGATGTTATCCAGGCTGGTGGACGTCATGGTCTCGTCGATGCCGGCGCCGTTCTTGTCGGTGCCGTAGATCTCGTTGACGGCATCGGCCGTCAGTTCGGACGGCTTTCCGTCGAAAACGACGCGGCCGCCGGCCATGCCGACGATGCGCTCGCAATAGCTGCGCGCGGTGTCGAGCGTGTGCAGGTTGGTGATGACGGTGATGCCTTCGCGCTCGTTGATATCGCGCAGCGCGTCCATGACGATCTTGGCGTTCAGCGGGTCGAGCGAGGCGATCGGCTCGTCGGCAAGCAGCATCTTCGGCGCCTGCATGAGAGCGCGGGCAATCGCCACGCGCTGCTGCTGGCCGCCCGAAAGCGTGCCGGCCATCTGCAGCGCCGTCTGCTCGATGCCGAGGCGCTCAAGCGCCGCGATCGCCTGCACGCGCTCTTCGCGGGTGAAGACGCCGAGCAGGCTGAGCACGGTGGAGCGATGGTTGAGACGGCCGAGGATGACATTGGTCATCACGTCGAGGCGCGGCACGAGATTGAACTGCTGGAAGATCATGGCGCAATCGCGCTGCCAGTTGCGCAGCGACTTGCCGCGCAGGCCCGACACCTCGGTGCCGTTGAAATGGATCGAGCCGGAGCTCGGCTCCTGCAGGCGGTTGATCATGCGCAGAAGCGTGGACTTGCCGGCACCGGAACGGCCGATAATGCCGACCATCTGGCCCTGAGGGATGTCAAGCGTCACGGAATCGACGGCGATCTTCTTGCCGAATTGACGGGTGACATTCTTCAGCTCGAACATCATGCTCTTCCTCATAACCCAAACGCGATATGAGGGAGTGCATTAGGCCCGGTCCATGAAGCTCCAATGTCAGTTTTGTGTAAGTGCTGTCACAAACGGGGCTACTGTGGATTGAAACGTGACAGTGGGGTCACAATTCTGTGACAGATGTGGGATGAGGCGAGTGCGACGGCGTGGACCGGCGTTCGTGATTGGGGATGCGATCGCGGACACGGCAATACCCGGAGAGTTCGCCGGTCTAGGAGGCGGAGCTGGATGGATCAGCCTTGGCGTCGCATGTATTCGGCGAAAAGCGGCACGCTGAAATCGAGATAGCCGTGATCCGTGCTGTAGATCATGCCTTTTGAGATGATGCTTGCTCGTGTCGGCCCCAGCGACTTCTGCGTGCGCTCCATGGCCTGGGCGACATCCGCCATCGCATAAGGCCCATTCCCCAGTCCTGCCATCGCTTTTACGAACTGGATCTCTGCTTTCGTCAAGCGATCGATCCGCACCCGAAAGAATCCGTCGTCGAGCAACGCCAGTGTCTCTGTGTAGGAATGGTCTGCATCCGCAAAAGTGATTTCCGGTCCTCCGGCATCATTCCAAATGACGGAACCCCACTCTTGAAGAAAGAACGGATACCCTTTCGTTCGCTCGACGATAAGCTCCAATGCCTCCGGCGCGATGGTGGCACCTTCGTCAATTATTGGATTTCTGACCGCTTGCGCGGCGGAAGCCGGGTCAAGAGCGCCCACGGCTGGATATTGAAAGAGCCGTTCGGCATATGACTTCGCTTCGCCTGCGAGGCGTGCAATCTGTGGCAGACCTGCGCCAACCAAAAGAACGGGCAGGCCATCCTGAGATATTCGATGCAGCGCAACGATCAGTGCGGAAAGGTCAGCATCGGACAAATACTGGACTTCATCGATCAGAAGTATCCAGCCACGTCCTGCGGCCTGTGTCGCCTTTCCGATCAATACGAAAAGATCCGGCAGATCATACTGGAGGTCACCGGTGTCAGCCAAACCAGATTCCGGTTCCACCCCGACGTCCACACCGGCAATTTCGATTTTGAATATCGAAGCGAAATTCCTCAGCCCGCGCAGACCGCGCGTTGCGATTTGCTTTGCCGCTTCCACCCCAGACAATGATCGCATGACTTTGCGCATTTCCGGATAGATGAGGCGGGCGAGGCTCTCTCCTTCCGGGGACTCTACCTTGGAAACCAGCAGGCCCTCTTGCTCCGCAATCCGACCGATCTCGTTGAGCAGCACGGTCTTTCCGGTACCGCGAAGACCAAGCAGCATGAGCGAGCGAGCACTCCTGCCCTTTACGGCCCTCACGCAGGCAATCTTGGCAGATTCGAGAATGAGATCCCGGCCTGCGAGTTCCGGCGGACGACTACCCGCGCCAGGCGCGAATGGATTGCGAAACGGGTCCATGAATTTCCCGAGGTTCGAGCGATGTCTAGCAATGCATAGGAAAGTCTAGTGAAAAATAGTAGATTTCCCTAGAGATGGCTAGCCATGTGATGGATGAGCACTCCCTCGCCCCGCTCACCGCCGCTTCTGCAGCACCTTGTTGCCCTTTGGCCCGGTCATCTTCGGGGTGTTCTTGTCGTTCTCGTCGCGCAGCACCCGCCAGCGGGCCAGCCGCTCCGGCGCCAGCGTGCCTGATTTGACGGCGGCCTGGACGGCGCAGCCGGGTTCGTGGTCGTGGGTGCAATCGCGGAAGCGGCAGTGTTCGGCAAGCTCGGTGATCTCGGAGAAGACCTGCTCGATACCTTCTTGCACATCGCTGACGTGGAGCGTGCGCATCCCCGGCGTGTCGATGACCCAGCCGCCGCCGGCCATGGCGTGCAGCGAGCGGGCCGTCGTGGTGTGGCGACCCTTGGCGTCGCGCTCGCGGATGCCGCCGGTTGCCTGCGAGCCCTCGCCGCTCAGCCCCGCCAGCGCATTGACCAGCGTCGACTTGCCGACACCGGAGGAGCCTATCAGCGCCAGCGTCTGGCCGAAGCCACTCCATGGGCCGAGGGCTGCAGCCGCACCGTCGCTCTTGGCGTTGAGCACGACCACCGCGAGATCGCGCTGCAGGGCCTTTGCCTGCGCTTCGTATTCCGTGACATCAGGGGCGAGGTCGGCCTTGGTCAGCACGATGACCGGTGTCGTCTCCGCCTGATTGGCGAGCGCCATGTAGCGCTCGAGGCGGGCGACGTTGAAATCGGCGTTGCAGGAGGTGACGATAAGAAGCGTATCGACATTGGCGGCGCCGAGCTGCTGGCCCTGGCGTCCCTCGACGCGACGCTGCAGCAGCGTGCGGCGCTCCAGCCGGCGCACCAGCCTGTCGTCTTCGGGATCGACCATCACCCAATCGCCGACGGCGAATTCGGACGTATTGAGCTGATGCGAGATCTTGAGCCGGATCAGCCCATCCAGCGATGTGACGCTCAGGCGGCTGCGGTGCACTTCGGCGATCCGGCGGGGGATCAGACCATGATCGTCATCCGTCAGCTGATCGGAAAAGAATTCGGACCAGCCGAGCGAGGCCAGGAATGTCGCTTCGTGATCGGTCGTCAAAGGTTCACCGGGGACTGCGGCGTATGGGTCAAGGCTGGCTCCGTGATGGGACGCGTGGTGACGCGGACATTAGCGGAAGCTTCGGCGGGAAGATATGGGGTTTGCACCATGAGAGACATTCGCGCGGGAAACGGCAGCCGATCCTGATGCTATCGGAGCGCCAAGTCACCGGCAGAGATTGGTGCCGTTCGCGCTTCATAGCATCTTGATTTCCCGCGAGACTTTCCTGAAAGCTGCGTTGCCCCTCAAGGAAATCTCCATGTTCGTCTCGGAAGCCTTCGCAATCGGTTCGGCCACCTGCATCGCGCTCAGTTCGATGTTCATCAACGAGCTCAACGGGCGGGTGCCGTTGATGCAGCTGGCACGCTGGCAGCTGACCGCTGCCTTCGTGATGACGGCGGTGGCGGCGACGGTTGCCGGCGGGTGGACGACGCTTGGGGCTTGGCAGCTCGGGTCGCTTCTCGCTTCCAGCGTGTTCGGGATCGTGATTGCCAGCACAACCTATTTCGCGGCGATCTATACGGCCGGGCCGCGTGTGACGGCGCTTCTGTTTTCGCTGGCCTCGCCATTCGCGCTGGTGCTGGGCTATGTCGCGCTGGGCGAGACGATCGATCTGCGTCAGGGGTTCGGGGTCGTGCTCATTTTATGCGGCATCGTGATTGCCATCGGCTTTCGCCGGCGTCGGCCGGCGCCGATGATCCCGCTTGCCGATGGCGAGCCGATCGCGGAGCCGGCGCCGTCAACACCACCGGTGTCCATGCTCGGGATAACGCTCGGGGTCGTCACCGCGCTCGGGCAGGCGCTGGGGAGCCTGACGGCGCGGCCGGCGATGGCCGCTGGTGTCGAGCCATTCACGGCGATGGCGGTGCGCTCCGGGCTGGCGGTGATCTGCTTCTGGGCGCTTATGGCGCTCCCCCGGGTGCGGGCGCAGGCGAACGGCTTTCGGGCGCGGGATTTCGGCCTTGCGGCCACCGCGGCCTTCTTCGGTACGGCGCTCGGGATGTCGCTGCTGATGGCGGCCCTGAAGACCGGCAATGTCGGGATCGTTTCGACGCTGTCTTCGATGACGCCTGTCGTCATCCTGCCGATGGTGTGGCTGCGCAGCGGGCAGATGCCGCGTGCACATGCCTGGGGCGGGGCGGCCCTTGCCATCGCGGGCACGGCGCTGATCAGCCTCAGCTAAGGCCTCGGCGCGGATGGCGATCCATCCGCGCCGGATTGGTTTGATGCGGACCGATACGCGGCCTACGCCTCGTATCGCGCCAGGAAATCCTCGGCGTTGAGGGCGCGGAAATCGGCGAGCGCGGTGCGCAGCCGGTCGTGCTCCCAATCCCACCATGCAAGCCTGTCCATGCGCTCGCCGATCTCTTTGCCGAAGCGCTCGCGGATCAGCTTGGCAGGCACGCCGCCGACGATGGTGTAGGGTGCCACGTCCTTCGAAACGACCGCGCCGGCGCCGATGACGGCGCCGTTGCCGACGCTGACGCCAGGCAGAAGCGTGGCGCCATGGCCGATCCAGACGTCATGGCCGATCGTGACCCGGTTTGAGCGGCGCCATTCGAAGAACTCCGTCTCCATGTCCGCATCCGGCCAGTAATCGGCGGCGCGGTAGGTGAAGTGGTGCAATGTGGCGCGCCAGGTCGGATGGTTGGTGGCGTTGATGCGCACCGAAGCGGCGATGTTGACGAACTTGCCGATGGTGGCGCACCAGATGGCGCCGTCCTGCATGACGTAGGAATAATCGCCAAGCTCGACCTCGTCGATGCGGCAGCGCTCCGACAGCTCGGTGTAGCGGCCGAGCGTCGAATTGTTCACCGAGGCGGTCTCGTGGATATAGGGCTCGAGGCCAATCTTGCGGCTCATGCTGCGATCGGCCTCCGTGGCGAGAATTTCTGCACGTCGAGAATGCGGTCGGCGACGGCCTCGCGCACTTCCTCGTCGTGGAAGATGCCGAGCAGGCCGACGCCCTTCTGTTTCTTCTCGGCGATCATTTCGACGACGACGGCGCGGTTCTTTGCGTCGAGCGAAGCGGTCGGCTCGTCTAGCAGGAGGATGGTGTGATCGGTGATAAAGCCGCGGGCGATGTTGACGCGCTGCTGCTCGCCGCCGGAGAAGGTGGCGGGGGGAAGCTGCCAGAGCGCTTCGGGCAGGTTGAGCTTGGCGAGCAGCTCGGCTGCCTTTTCGCGCGCGATATCCGCCTTCGTGCCACGGGCGACCAGCGGTTCGGCGACGACATCGATGGCCGCGACGCGCGGCACGGTGCGCAGGAACTGGCTGACGTAACCGAGTGTGCGGCGGCGCACCTCGATGATGGTGCGCGGATCGGTGGTGGCGAGATCGACGATGCGATCCTGGTGCTTGACAAGGATCTGGCCGCTATCGACCGCGTAGTTGCCGTAGATCATCTTCAAGAGCGAGCTCTTGCCGATGCCCGAGGGCCCGCCGAGCACGACGCATTCGCCCGAGGCGACGGAGAAGGAGACATCCGAGACGACGGGCAGCTTGATGCCGTCGCGCAGATGCATGGTGAAGCTCTTGGAGACTTCCGAAACAACGAGTGGCGTTGCCATGATATGGTTTCCCTGGTTTTCTGGCGGCAATCCGCATCCATTAGCCGGCTTACGGATCGCGCTCTCAACTATACCTGCAGGATCGAGGAGACGAGGAGCTGGGTGTAGGGCTCACGGGGATCGTCGAGCACCCGGTCGGTCAGGCCATGCTCGATGACGTGGCCGTCCTTCATCACCATCATCCGGTGCGACAGCAGGCGGGCGACGGCGAGATCGTGGGTGACGATGATGGCGGCAAGGCCGAGATCGTTGACGAGGCCGCGAACGAGATCGAGCAGGCGCGCCTGGACGGAGACGTCGAGACCGCCTGTCGGCTCGTCCATGAAGACGAGGCGCGGGCCGGTGACGAGGTTGCGGGCGATCTGCAGGCGCTGGCGCATGCCGCCGGAAAACGCGCGCGGCTGGTCGTCGATACGGCTCTCGTCGATCTCGACGCGGCTCAGCCAATCGACCGCGGTGGCGCGGATATTGCCATAGTGCCGATCGCCGATCGCCATCAATCGCTCGCCGACATTGGCGCCGGCAGACACCGTCATGCGCAGACCGTCAGCCGGATTCTGATGCACGAAGCCCCAGTCGGTGCGCATCAGGAAGCGGCGCTCGGCCTCGCTCATGTGGTAGAGATCGCGGTATTGGCCATCGCGCATGTGATACTCGACGCTGCCTGTCGTCGGCATCAGGCGGGTGGAGATGCAGTTGAGCAATGTGGTCTTGCCGGAGCCGGATTCACCGACGATCGCCAGCACTTCGCCGGGCCAGAGCTCGAAGGAAACGTTCTTGCAGCCGATGCGGTTGCCGTAGAATTTCGAGACGTCGTTGACTTTGAGAAGGGGGGTGTCGGTCATGGCTATGCCTCCGCGGATGTGTGTGTGAGGACATGGAGCGTGGCGGGTGGAGTGCTGCCCTCTTTGGAGTTGGCGGGCGGGTTACCCCCCTCTGTCCTGCCGGACATCTCCCCCACAAGGGGGGAGATCGACTCGTTGCGGG
>NZ_DDHH01000102.1:0-4500 GCF_002338015.1 Rhizobium sp. UBA1881 | reverse complement strand
CAGACGGCTTCCTACGAGCCGGCTCCGGAAATTCCGCTGCAGCAGCCGGTCTACAAGTAAGACCAGTGTCCTGAATACGAAAAAGCCGCCCGGTACGCCGAGCGGCTTTTTTGTTTTGGGGCGTGGTCGAGCGTCAGAATTCCTTCTGCAGCAAGGTGCGGTCAACCGAGAAGGCGCCGCCGCCGAAGGCTGCGAACAGACCCGTGCCACCCATCCAGAACAGCGAAGCGAGTTCCGCCTTGGTCTGCACGGTCTCCAGGAAGGCCTCTCCGCCGTCCTTGAGCCGGGCGAGAGCGGCGGGGGTGAAGTATTCGGTCGTGCCGCTTTTCAGTGCCTCGATACCGGCCGGCGTCAGAAACTCCGAGCCGTAGGGGAAGGCAAAATGATACCATAGCGTGATGGCGAGCATGATCGTGTTGGCGAGCGCCAAGGGCCGCGTGAAGAGGCCGATCGCGATCAGGAAGCCGCCGAAAAACTGCAGGCCGGCCAGAAGCGGCGACCAAAGCCACCCGGGATGGAACCCGATGTTTTCGACGAAGCCGACCTGGGCGAGGGGGTGGCTGATCTTTACCCATCCCTCGACGACAAGCATGCCGCCGACGGCGATTCTCATGGCCGCCCATGCGAAGGGTTCCGCGAAGCGGTCGTAGAAGCCCGACATGAAAGGAATAATCAAATTGGCTCTGGTGCTGTAAAAGGCTGTAGGGGCATTCATGGCAATCACTTTCTTAGGTGCATGTGGTTGCTTACGAACCCGTTGTTCCGCAGTTCGCTCCCGCCGGTCTTGATCTGCGTCAAGCCGAGCAAGGGCTGTTGATCACGTTTTCGTGATCTTGCGCGGTGGCCAAACGCACTCATCCAGCCACGACGATTTTCCGCTTGACTGCGACAGGGACCAGGAATAAATCCGGCGGCGGGACACCTCTCCCCAACGAGAGGCTAATTACCTGGAAGGGTATACATATGGCCACTGCCACCGCGAAGCCGGACGTCCGTCCGAACAACACCCATTTTTCTTCTGGCCCTTGCTCGAAGCGCCCCGGTTGGTCGCTCGAAGCCCTTTCCGACGCGCCGCTCGGCCGCTCGCATCGCGCGAAGATCGGAAAGACGAAGCTCAAGCAGGCCATTGATCTCACACGCGAAGTTCTCGAAGTGCCTGCGGATTACCGCATCGGCATCGTGCCCGCTTCCGATACCGGCGCCGTCGAAATGGCGCTCTGGTCGCTGCTCGGCGAGCGCGGCGTCGACATGGTCGCCTGGGAAAGCTTTGGCGCCGGTTGGGTCACCGACGTCGTCAAGCAGCTGAAGCTGAAGGACGTTCGCACGATCGAAGCCGGTTACGGCGAGCTGCCCGATCTCTCGACCATCGATTTCGACCGCGACGTCGTCTTCACCTGGAACGGTACCACCTCGGGCGTTCGCGTTCCGAACGGCGATTTCATTCCCGCCGACCGCAAGGGCCTGACAATCTGCGACGCGACGTCGGCCGCCTTCGCGCAGAACCTCGATTTCGCCAAGCTCGATGTCGTCACCTTCTCCTGGCAGAAGGTTCTCGGCGGTGAGGGCGCTCATGGCGTCATCATTCTGTCGCCGCGCGCCGTCGAGCGTCTCACCACCTACGCACCGGCCTGGCCGCTGCCGAAGATTTTCCGCATGACCTCGGGCGGCAAGCTGATCGAGGGCATCTTCACCGGTGAAACCATCAATACGCCGTCGATGCTTTGCGTCGAGGACTATATCGATGCGCTGCTGTGGTCGAAGGACGTCGGCGGCCTGAAGGGCCTGATGGCGCGCGCCGATGCAAACGCCAAGGTCATCGCCGACTTCGTCGCCGCCAATGACTGGATTGCCAACCTGGCGGTCAAGGCCGAGACGGCTTCCAACACGTCTGTCTGCCTGAAGATCACCGATAAGGACGTTTTGGCGCTCGACGCCGACGGCCAGGCGAACTTCGCCAAGGGCATCGTCAGCCTGCTCGACAAGGAAGGTGTCGCCTACGACATCGGCCATTACCGCGACGCGCCGTCTGGCCTGCGCATCTGGGCCGGCGCCACGATCGAAACTGCAGACATGCAGAAGCTGATGCCGTGGCTCTCCTGGGCGTTTTCGACCCAGAAGGCAACGCTTTCCCAGGCTGCTGCCTGAGTTGATCGCATCCGGCTCCGCTGAAAAAGCGGAGCCTCGCAATCCCGATTACATTCCATCGTTGAACCTTTTGAAGGAAGCCCCCAATGGCACCTCGCGTTCTCGTATCCGACGAACTGTCGGAAACCGCCGTCCAGATCTTCCGTGATCGCGGCGTCGAAGTCGATTTCCAGCCGCAGCTCGGCAAGGACAAGGACAAGCTCGCCGAAATCATCGGCAATTACGACGGTCTCGCCATCCGCTCCGCCACCAAGGCGACGGAAAAGCTGATCGCGGCTGCGACGAACCTCAAGGTCATCGGCCGCGCCGGCATCGGCGTCGACAACGTCGATATCCCGGCCGCCTCGCGCCGCGGTATCATCGTCATGAACACGCCGTTCGGCAACTCGATCACGACCGCTGAACACGCGATCGCGCTGATGTTCGCCGTTGCCCGCCAGCTGCCGCAGGCCGATGCCTCGACGCAGGCCGGCAAGTGGGAAAAGTCGAAGTTCATGGGTGTCGAAATCACCGGCAAGACGCTCGGCGTCATCGGCGCCGGCAATATCGGCGGCATCGTCTGCAAGAAGGCCATTGGGCTGGGCATGCACGTCCTCGCCTACGACCCCTTCCTCTCGGCCGAGCGCGCTCAGGAGATGGGCGTCACCAAGGTGGAACTCGACGAGCTGCTCGCCAAGGCCGACTTCATCACCCTGCACGTGCCGATGACCGACAAGACCCGCGGCATTCTCGGCAAGGAAAACCTCGCCAAGACCAAGCCCGGCGTTCGCATCATCAACTGCGCCCGTGGTGGCCTGGTCGACGAAGCGGCGCTTGCCGAAGCCATCAAGTCCGGCCATGTCGCCGGCGCCGGCTTCGACGTCTTCGAAGTCGAGCCCGCCAAGGAAAGCCCGCTGTTTGGCCTGCCCAACGTCGTCTGCACGCCGCACCTGGGCGCATCGACCACGGAAGCGCAGGAAAACGTTGCTCTGCAGGTTGCCGAGCAGATGTCGGACTACCTCGTCAAGGGTGCGGTTTCCAACGCCATCAACATGCCATCGATCACCGCTGAAGAAGCGCCGATCCTGAAGCCGTTCATCAAGCTTGCCGACGTTCTCGGCGCCTTCGTCGGCCAGGTCTCGGACGATCCGATCAAGGAGATCGAGATCCTGTTCGACGGCGCGACCGCGACGATGAACACCAAGGCGCTGACGTCTGCGCTGCTCGCCGGCCTGATCCGCAACCAGGTCGCCGACGTCAACATGGTTTCTGCTCCGATCATGATCAAGGAAAAGGGCATCGTTCTTTCCGAGGTCAAGCGCGACAAGACCGGCGTTTACGACGGCTACATCAAGCTGACGGTCAAGACCGAAAAGCAGACCCGCTCGGTTGCCGGCACGGTCTTCTCCGACGGCAAGCCGCGCTTCATCCAGATCAAGGGCATCAACCTCGACGGCGACGTCGGCGCGAACATGGTCTACATCTCCAACACCGACGTTCCCGGCATGATCGGCTTCATCGGCACGACGCTGGGTGCGGCCGGCGTCAACATCGCCAACTTCCAGCTCGGCCGTGGCGAGCAGGGCGGTGACGCGATCGCGCTGCTCTACGTCGATGGTCCCGTCAGCGACGACGTGCTTGGAAAATTGACCGCCAACCCAGCAATCCGACAGGCCAAGCCGCTCGTATTTGCTGTTGATTGAGGCTTTCCTCCCAGGGAAGATGTGAAGAGACCCGGCGCAGGCGACTGTGCCGGGTTTTCTGTTTTGCGGCTTTCGCGGCGGCGTTGATCACAGGCGGGCGGGCGCTATCTACCCGATTGCGTGCCGCTTCGGCCGATCATTAGGGAGATTTTCATGACACGATTTGCCGTCGCCATTGCGTTCACCTCGCTGCTGGCGCTGTCGTCCTGCGCCAACACCGCCAACGGCCTCGCCAAGGACGGCCGCCAGATGGGCAATGCCGTCGATGACAGCACGCATCGGGTGCTGAAGGCCGGCCAGAACTAAGCACCCCGACCTCGCATGAAAAAGCCCGCCTGAACTGGCGGGCTTTTCCTTATCTACGATCGAACCGGCTCTACTACGGGTTCGCGGGAGCCGGTGTTGCGGGGGCAGGCGTCGCCGGTGCTGGTGTTGCCGGGGCCGGGGTCGCAGGGGCTGCGGCCGGTGGTGTAGCAGCCGGCGGGGTGGCCTGCGAGGCGGGCGGTGTCGCCGGTGCTGCGGGTTCGGTCACGGGTGCCGTTGCGCTCGGCGCGGTCGCCGTGGGAGCGGATGCACCCCTTGGCCAATAGGTTGCCGCCAGGGCGACGATGACGACCAGAAGTGCGATTGCAACCCACATGGTTTTCGACGAACTCTTCGCCGGTGGTGGGGT
>NZ_DDHH01000009.1:2683-3610 GCF_002338015.1 Rhizobium sp. UBA1881 | reverse complement strand
ACTTTCGCGCGATATTTCGCGCGTAAAATTCGACATTTCTGGAATTTTCTACTCAGGTATAATGAGATGACGAGGCGCGGCTGAACGCAAAACGCCCGCTCGAAACCGAGCGGGCGCTTGCTGTTCGCGTCAGGCGATCCTCAGTTCGACCCGGAGGCCGCGACCAGCACCGGCTTTTCGCTGTAATCCCTCGGGAACAGCTGCTTCAGCGCGGCGACCTTCGGCAGATCGTTGATGACGATATAGGGATAGGTCGGATTGTTCGTCAGAAAGTCCTGATGATACCCCTCCGCAGGATAGAAGCTCTTGCCCGGCTCGATCTTCGTCACGATGGCCGCGTCGAAAACCCGCGCCTGGTTCAGCTGGCCGATATAGGCCTTGGCGACCTTTGCCTGCTCGTCATTGGCAGGGAAAATCGCCGACCGATATTGCGTGCCGGTATCGGGCCCCTGGCGGTTCAGCTGCGTCGGATCGTGCGCAACGGAGAAATAGATCTGCAGCAGCCGGCCATAGCTGACCTTGCTCGGGTCAAACACGACCTTGACGGACTCGGCATGGCCCGTATCGCCGCCGCTGACCGTTTCGTACTGCGCAGTATTCTTGGAGCCGCCGGCATAACCCGACGTCGCGCTCTTCACCCCGTTAACGTGCTGGAACACGCCCTGCACGCCCCAGAAGCAACCGCCGGCAAAGGTTGCCGTCTCGCTGCTGCCGCCGGCCGGCTCGTCCAGAACGGGCGCCGGAATGACCCGCGCCTCTTCGGCGGATGACGGCGTGAAATACATCGCCAGCCCCGCGGCCAGCAAGCCCGCCGCACCAAAGGCGACGATGCGCATCGAGCGCCGTGTGGTCGAACCCTTATGATCAGTCATGCCCTTATAGTCAGTCATGATGGTCTCCTATCAACCGAAGGTGAAGGCGTAGGCT
>NZ_DDHH01000009.1:0-2510 GCF_002338015.1 Rhizobium sp. UBA1881 | reverse complement strand
CCGAAGGTGAAGGCGTAGGCTTGTACGCCGGGATCAAGAAAGCGGATTTCGAATGTGTGGTCGCCAACGGCGCCCGGCTCGCGGATGAGCTGGTAGAGCCGCTGTGCGGTCACGGTACCGTTGCCATCGGCATCGGTATCGGCCCCATGTCCGTCACCGGGCGGCTTGCCATCGACGGTCACCTGGAAGCGCACCGGTTTGCCGTCGGCACCCGGGCCGAGCACCAGATGCAGATCGCGGGCATGGAAGCGGTAGTAGATGCTACCGTCCTTGTCGTTCAACGCGGCCTGCTCGGATCCAACAGTCCAGTTGCCCGTCAGGCCCCATTCGTTGAGCCGCGGTGTCGCCGCGACATAGGTATGGGCGGTGTCGTTGACCGTGCCCTTCTGGTCGACGAAGTTTTCGGAGCGCCGCCAGCCGACATAGGTCTCCGGCGATTGCACGTCCGCCTGGTTCGACGCGGCTTCCGCACCGGTCGCCTTCACGTCGACCATATCGGCTGCGACGTTGGCCTTGCCGGCCTCCGCCAGAAGCTGCTGGATCACCCGCTCGGAACCGTCGTAATCGCCTTCACCGAAGTGATGGTGGCGCACGCGCCCCTCGGCATCGATGAAATAATGCGCCGGCCAATACTGGTTTTCGAAGGCGCGCCAGATGGCATAGTCGTTATCGATGGCGACGGGATAGGTGATCTTGAGATCGCCGATCGCCTTCTTGACGTTGTCGATGTTCTTCTCGAATGCGAACTCCGGCGCATGCACGCCGATCACCACCAGCCCCTGATCCTTGTACTTTTCCGCCCAGGCGCGGACATAGGGAATGGCGCGCAGGCAGTTGATGCAGGAGTAGGTCCAGAAATCGACGAGAACGACTTTGCCCTTCAATGACTCCGCCGAGAGCGGCGGTGAATTGAGCCACTGTACGGCGCCATCCAGCGACGGCATCGTTCCTTCGACCGGAAGCGCTTCAGCGGCAGCCTTCTTCGGCCCGCCCTTCATCATCATCGCGTTCGAGCCGGCCATCATCGCATTGTTGCCGGACATCATGGCCGGAGAATTGCCGGACATCATCATCTGGTTGCTGCCGCTCATGGCGTCGCCCTTCATGACAACGGAGGCGGTATTCTCCGCCATCTGCTGTTGGGGATGCAGCTTGTCGATCAGGCTCTGCTCCAGCGTACCCGTGCTGGCCAGCGAGGCCTGCGTGAGGAAACCGGTGTCGAGACCGAGACCGATCGCCACCACAGCCGCCAGAACGGCAACGCCAAGCCCGCGACGCACCCATTCGCCGACGCCAAGCGACCGCTTCATCGCCTGATACACCCGGCCGCCGATCAAAAGCGCCAGCGCCAACGACGTCGCCGCACCCAAAGCGTAGGCGAGCAGCAGCAACGTCGTGCCGACGCTCGCTCCCTGCAACGCCGCCCCCGTCAGGATCAGGCCGAGAACCGGGCCGGCGCAGGGCGCCCAGAGCAACCCCGTGGCAACCCCCAGCAAGGCCGACGCCGCGACGGTCGATCCGCCGCTTCGAGTACCGCGATCGGCCGATTGCGACAGCCGCGCCCCGAGCGATACCAGCGGCCGCGTCAGATAATCCGACAGGGCCGGGAAAAGCAGGATGATGCCGAAGACGGCGAGCAGCACAAGCGCCGCATAGCGGCCATACTCGTTGGCCTGCACCGCCCAGCCGCCACCGAGCGCCGCCAGCGTCGCAACGGCCGCGAAGGTCGCCGCCATGCCGACAAGCATCGGCAGCGTGCTGCGCAGAAACGGCTGGCCGGCGCGCGCGAAGACGAACGGCAGCACCGGCAGGATGCAGGGGCTGACGATGGTCAGCACGCCCCCGAGATAAGCGAGAATGAAGAGGATCATGACAGGTCCCGTTGATCAGGCCGAAGCCGGATGAAATGTCAAAGCGACACCGTTCAGGCAGTAGCGCAGGCCGGTCGGTTGCGGCCCGTCGTCGAACACATGCCCGAGATGACCGCCGCAGCGGCCGCAATGCACCGCTTCGCGCACCATGCCGAACTGCGTGTCGCGCGTCGTGCCGACGACCTTTGTGTCAAGCGGCGCCCAGAAGCTCGGCCATCCCGTGCCGCTGTCGAATTTGGTCGCGGATGCAAAGCCGTCCTGACCGCAGCCGGCGCAGGCGAAGTTCCCCTTCCGCTCTTCGTGAAGCAGGGCGCTGGTGAAGGGGCGCTCCGTCCCCTCCTCGCGCAGGACGGCATATTGATCCGCTGTCAGCATCTTCTTCCACTCGGCATCCGTATGCGTGACGGGAAAGGTCTCAGCGGCCGAAACCTTCGAACGACCCAGCACAAGCGGCAGGCCGATCGCGGCAAGGCCGGCACTGAAGAGCAGTCTGCGTCTATTCATCATCTCGTGGTCTCCTCGACGGTATGAAGTGTGTCTGACAGCAAGTACGGGCGGCGCAGCCATTTTGTTACGCGCCCCACGCGAAATACCTCGCACCCGCCAAAGCGCCGCCTGCCGCATCAGCTGAGCAATATA
>NZ_DDHH01000028.1:0-40949 GCF_002338015.1 Rhizobium sp. UBA1881 | reverse complement strand
CGGCTTTACTGTCGGTCCCGTCATCGGCGGGTTTCTCGGCGAGTTCGGGCCGCGCGTGCCGTTTTATGGCGCGGCTGCGGTCTCGTTCCTCAATTTCGTCGCAGCCTGCTTCCTGCTGCCCGAGACGCTCGATGCGAAAAACCGGCGCCGTTTCGAATGGAAGCGCGCCAATCCGCTCGGCGCGTTGAAGCAGATGCGAAACTATCCCGGCATCGGCTGGATCGCCGCCGTCATGTTCCTGTTCTGGCTGGCGCATGCGGTGTATCCGTCCGTCTGGTCGTTCGTCACCAGCTATCGCTACAATTGGAGCGAGGGCGAGATCGGGCTCTCGCTCGGCATTTACGGGATCGGTGCCGCCGTCGTCATGGCGCTGGTGCTGCCGAGGATCGTGCCCGTTCTCGGTGAATGGAAAACAGCGGTGGTCGGGCTCTGTTTCTCGGTGGTGGGGCTCACGGGCTATGCATTCGCCTGGGAGGGATGGGTGGTCTATGCGGTCATCGTGCTGACCGTGATGGAAAACATCGCCGATCCGCCGCTTCGCAGCATCGCGGCCGGCAAGGTGCCGCCCTCGGCGCAGGGTGAGCTGCAGGGGGCGCTGACGAGCCTTTCCAGCATCACGACGATCATCGGGCCTTTGATCTTCACGCAGATGTTCGGTTATTTCACCAAGCCGGATGCGCCGGTCACCTTCGCGGGTGCGCCGTTCTTGATGGCGGCGTTCTTCATCCTGATCGCCACGCTGGTGTTTCTCTTCAGGGTACGGGTCTCCAAGACCGGCAAGGCGCTCGGTCAGGCAGCCGAGTGATCGATCAGAATCGATGATGTGATGATGAATATTTCATCACCTGCATGTTTTTGGGTGTCGTTTCCTTGGGATTTCGGCTAGAGCCTTGGTCATATTGTCGCGCTTTGCGCCCATTTTGCATCAACTCACAGGACACTGTCATGGATACGCCGATCGACGCGCGAAAGCTGGCGCCGACAACCGATAACCGTTGGAGCGCGCATATCCGCGCGACGCTGGCGCTCGGCGTGCCGCTGATCGGTGCGCAGCTGGCCCAGCTCGGTATCAACACCACCGACGTGATGATCGTCGGGCGGTTGGGTGCCGAGCATCTGGCGGCCATGGTGCTGGCCGGCCAGTTCCTGTTCACGATCCTCGTCTTCGGCTCCGGTTTCTCGATCGCCGTCATTCCGATGGTGGCGCAGGCCTATGGCCGTGGCGACGTCGTCAGCGTGCGCCGGTCGCTGCGCATGGGCCTGTGGGTGGTTATCGCCTTCTGGGTGCTGATGCTGCCGGCCTTCTTCAAATCGGAGCAGATATTGCTCGCCGCCGGGCAAAAGCCCGAGGTGGCGGCGCTGGCGCATAGCTATATCGTCATCGGCCAGTTCGCGGTTCTGCCGGGGCTGCTCTACAACGTGCTTCGTTCGCTTGTGAGCGCTATCGGCAAGGCCGCCGTCATTCTCAACGTTACGATCGCCATGCTGGTGCTGAACGCGGTCTTTGCTTATGTGCTCGTGCTCGGCCATTTCGGCCTGCCGGCCATGGGGCTGCGCGGTGCGGCGATCGTGTCGGTGCTGGTGCAGACGGCGGGCTTCTTCTTCATCCTGGCTTACGTCCAGAGCCGGCCGGAGACACGGCGCTACGAGATCCTGGTTCGCTTCTGGCGGCCGGATTGGAAGGCCTTCTTCGAGGTCGTGCGTTTGGGGCTGCCGATCAGCGTCACCATCCTTGCCGAAGTCAGCCTGTTCACCATGGCGTCGCTGTTGATGGGCCGGATCGGCACCATCGAGCTTGCCGCGCATGGTATCGCGCTGCAGTGGGCATCGATCGCCTTCATGATCCCGCTCGGCCTGTCGCAGGCGGCGACCGTCAGGGTCGGCGTCGCGCACGGGCAGGGGGATCGCGTGGCGCTGGTGCGCGCGGCCGTGTCCGTATCCGTGCTCGCCTGCGTCATCTCGGCGGTCGGCGGGCTGCTGTTTGCGATCATGCCCGGCTTCTTCGCGGGCTGGTTCCTCGACACGCATTCGGCCGAGGCGCCGCAGGTGCTTGCATACGCCGGACCGCTGATCGTGATCGCCGGGCTGTTTCAGCTGGTCGATGGCCTGCAGGCGATCGCCAATGGGCTGCTGCGCGGGCTGAAGGATGCGCGCGTGCCGATGATCCTGGCGTTGATTGCCTATTGGCCGATCGGCTTCTTCCTGGCCTGGGCGCTGGCGTTTCCGCTGGGGCTCGGCGGCATCGGCATCTGGCTCGGCTTCCTGATCGGATTGTTCACGGCAGCGCTGATGCTCTGTGCGCGCTTCTACATCCTCATGCGGCGAGAAATATGAGCCTACCGCCCGGAGGTCCGGCGCCTCCATCTCGCAATACGGCTTCGCCTTGCGCTTCACGTTGAGCAAAAGAAAGCCGCCCGCAGCGGTCTGCTGCAGGCGGCTTGCAAGGCGTGAATGTTTTTTAGCGTTCGGCCAACGCCGCTTCGCCCTTCTGCTCGCGCACCATGTTGATGAAGCGGCGGAAGAGGTAGTGGCTGTCCTGCGGGCCGGGGGAGGCTTCCGGGTGATGCTGGACGGAGAAGATCTGCTTGCCTGAAACACGCAGGCCGCAGTTCGTGCCGTCGAACAGCGAAACGTGAGTCTCCTCAACACCTTCGGGCAGCGACTTCGTGTCGACCGCGAAGCCGTGGTTCATCGAGACGATCTCGACCTTGCCCGTCGTGTGGTCCTTGACCGGATGGTTGGCGCCGTGGTGGCCCTGGTGCATCTTCTCGGTCTTGGCGCCGAGTGCCAGGCCCAGCATCTGGTGGCCGAGGCAGATGCCGAAGAGCGGGATATCGGTCTTGATCAGCGACTGGATGACCGGAACGGCATATTCGCCGGTTGCTGCCGGGTCGCCCGGGCCGTTCGACAGGAAAATGCCGTCGGGCTGCATGGCGAGCACTTCTTCGGCGCTCGTTGTTGCCGGCATGACGGTGACCTTGCAATCGAGGCCGGCGAACAGGCGCAGGATGTTGCGCTTTACGCCGTAGTCGAGGCAGACGACGTGGTACTTGGCGTCCTCGGCCTTCAGCTCGCCGTAGCCTTCGTTCCAGACCCACGGGGTCTGCGACCACTGCGAGGACTGGCCGGAGGAGGCGATCTTGGCGAGGTCGAGGCCTTCGAGGCCGCTCCAGGCCTTGGCTTCGGCCTTCAGCGTGTCGATGTCGAAGACGCCGTTCGGATCGTGGGCGATGACGGCGTTCGGGGCGCCGTTCTCGCGGATCCAGGCGGTCAGCGCGCGGGTATCGATGCCGCAAAGACCGATGACGCCGCGGGCCTTCAGCCAGGCGTCGAGGTGCTTGGCGGCGCGGTAGTTGGACGGGTCGGTCATGTCGGCCTTGAAGATGACGCCGACCGCGCCGTGGCGTGCTGCCGGCGTCAGATCTTCGATGTCTTCTTCATTGGTGCCGATGTTGCCGATATGCGGGAAGGTGAAGGTGACGATCTGGCCGAGGTAGGAGGGATCGGTCATGATCTCTTCATAACCTGTTAGCGCGGTGTTGAAGACCACTTCGGCCTGGACCTTGCCGATCGCGCCGATGCCCTTGCCTTCGATCACTGTGCCATCCGCCAGAACGAGCACTCCGGTCGGCTTTTCGGTTGTCCAGGGTGCTGTCGCGGTCATCTTCATCCCGTTTCCGGCCGCCAGACGTCCTTGGGCAACGTTGGCCGGCCATTTTGGTTCGCAAGCGTGTACGCGCGGCAAGGCGCGCGCTCTCAGGCCTGATCACGAATTTTGGTGCAGGTGGCGGTAAATAGCCACGCTATTTCCTGAGGTCAATCTTTGTACCGCAGATTCTAAGGGTTTTCTGCCGCTTTATGTCGCGTGTTTCGCAATTTATTTGATCCCACGCATTCGTCTGGTTTATGAAGCGGCATTCAAACAGGAGTGTTTATGATGTTGCGCGATCAACTCGCCGCCGCCCTCAAGGATGCGATGAAATCCAAGAATGCCGAGCGTCTTTCGACCGTTCGCCTGATCCAGGCCGCGATCAAGGACCGCGATATCGCCAATCGGGGCGCCGGCAAGGAAGAGGCCAGCGACGACGAAATCCTGCAGATCCTGGCAAAGATGGTGAAGCAGCGCGACGAATCGGCGAAGATCTACGATGAGAATTCCCGTCCGGAGCTCGCCGCCAAGGAGCGCGCCGAAATCAAGGTGGTGCAGGACTTCATGCCGAAGCAGCTCTCCGATTCGGATGTGCGCGCCAACATCGCGGCGATCATCGCCGAGACGGGTGCCGCCGGTCCGAAGGACATGGGGAAGGTGATGGCGGTGCTCAAGGAGCGCTATGCCGGCCAGATGGATTTCTCCAAGGCGTCGGGCGCCGTCAAGGAACTCTTGAACTGATCGATCAAGCCATTCCCCCTCAGGCGAGGCGCGCGGTCTTCGGGACCGCGGGCCCCAGCACGCTTGCGGCGGCTGCGTCAATCACCGCGAATTTCGCGGCCTGATAGCCCCAATATTCCCGCACGAACTTCATAGACATCCAGGTCTCGCCCTTGAACGAGGCTTCGGACCAGCCGATGCTGCCCATCTCGGCTGCCTGCGACAGCAGCCGCTTCAGATGCGTGTTGGAGATCATGAACTGGTCGCGGATTTCCTTCAGCGAGAGCCTTCCGATCGCGACGCGTTCCATCGACATGTCGAACGAGGTTATCCGCGTCATCAGCAGATCCATGACGAGGCCGCCGGAGTTCGCCCAGTTGAAGAGATTGTAGGTGGTGCCGGGATCGCGCACCGCGTCGCTGTCGATGATGCCCTTGGCGATCAGCGGCTGCATGCGGGCAAACACCATCGGATCCTTCATCGCCGCCTCGAGACGATGGCCGCCATCGAGGTTGTCGAGGATCATCAGGTGGGCGGCGAGCCATTTGTGGAAATGCTCGAGCGCCGTTTCGGTTGGCTCCAGCAGGCGCGTGCGCTTGTCGGATGGGCTTTCGACAGGGCGCAGGAAGCGATAGGCGAGCATTTCCTGCATGAAGGCTGCGGCGGTGTTGCGGCTGGCGATCTTCTTTTCAATGGCGAATGAAATGAAACGGCCGGAGTAGAGGCCACCCTTGGGATCATCGGGATAGCCGAAATAGAGGGCGAATCCGAGTTGCGCCATCAACCAGCGCTGCTGGGCGGCGAATATCGACGCGATGCGCGGGCTTTCGCGGTAGATCGCGAGCATTTCGCGCGCGAATTCCAGAACCAACGCGAAAAATGCGTCACTCTCTAAAAATTCTTCAACCTTATGTGGCATGCTTGGCAACCATCCGAAGTTGCCGCCTTCATTGGACTTGCGACCAACGACTGTCAATCAATTGCTGGTGGAATCTGCCTGTGATTGGCAGTCTAGATGCAGAATATAAAACGTCAGGTAGAAATTAAAGAAGGCAGGAACTGGGGGCGTTCCTGCCTTCTTGCTCTTTGCTCCGGCTGACGACGCAGGACCTGGGTCCTCATCAGCGGGTATTTGCAAAGGCACCCTTGCAAGGCGGCGCCGGGGGTAGGGATGGTGCCTTGCGAGGGGATCGCTTTGTTGAGACTGACGTTATTGCGATGCGGCATGAGATTCAAATTACAAAAAAATAATAATTGGCGGGAATCGCCGCCTTAAAGCGAACACCAGTTATGGCGTCCGGCTCGCAATCGGATTCGAGTCTCGGCCGTAAGGTGTTGTTTTATTTATGTAGCGCGACGGTGCCGCTATTGCGGTTGCTCTCGTTTATCCTGAAGACAGGCTTTCGCCGCTTGGCGCATGCCTTCGACAGTCACGCTTTGTTGAAAGTTTCAGATAGCCGCGTTGCCGGGTGCAGGTCATTGAAGCAACCTGTGTATAGCGTGGCTATCGGCCAAAGTTCGTGGCATGCGCCCGGGAACTTGCTTATATGGAGGATAGCCAAGAGGTAGAAATGCGCTTTTCAAACTCCTTTCTCGACGAGATACGCGACCGCGTCCTGATTTCGGACGTGATCGGCCGCCGTGTGAGCTGGGACAAGCGCAAGACCAACGTCTCGCGCGCCGATTACTGGGCCTGCTGCCCGTTCCATGGCGAGAAGTCGCCGAGCTTCCACTGCGAGGACCGCAAGGGCCGCTATCATTGCTTCGGCTGTGGCGTGACCGGTGACCATTTCCGCTTCCTCACCGAACTCGAGGGTTTGAGCTTTCCCGAGGCGGTGCAGACGATCGCCGATATGGCCGGCGTCGCGATGCCAATCGCCGATCCCGCCATGGAAAAGCGCGAGAAAGAGCGGACCACGCTTCTCGACGTGATGGAGATGGCGACACAGTTCTTCCAGGACCAGCTGCAGACGGCGAACGGCGCACGCGCACGCGCCTATCTGCGCGACCGCGGCCTGACCGGCCGGACGATCGAGACCTTCCGGCTCGGCTTTGCGCCGGATAGCCGCAATGCTTTGAAGGAGTATCTGGCCGGCAAGGGGGCGTCGAAGGAGCAGATCGAGGCCTGCGGGCTGGTCGTGCACGGGCCGGAGATCCCGGTTTCATACGATCGTTTCCGCGACCGCATCATGTTTCCGATCCTGTCGTCGCGCGAGAAGGTGATCGCCTTTGGCGGCCGCGCCATGTCGCCGGACGCGCCGGCCAAGTATCTCAATTCCAACGAGACGGAGCTCTTCCACAAGGGCAACGTGCTCTACAATTTCGCCCGTGCGCGGCGCTCGACGCAGGGCGCCAATGGCGAAGGCACGATCATTGCCGTCGAAGGCTATATGGACGTGATCGCGCTCTATCAGGCGGGTGTCGAGAACGCGGTGGCGCCGCTTGGTACGGCGCTCACGGAAAACCAGCTCGAGCTCCTCTGGAAGATGACGCCGCAACCGGTGCTCTGCTTCGACGGAGACGGCGCCGGTATCCGCGCCGCCAACCGCGCGGCCGATCTGGCGCTGCCGCATATCAAGCCCGGCCGCACCGTGCGTTTCGCGCTGCTGCCTGACGGCAAGGACCCCGACGATCTCGTGCGCAACGAGGGGCGGGCGCCGTTCGACAAGGTGATGAGCCAGGCCAAGCCGCTGGCGGAGATGATCTGGGGCCGCGAGTTGAAGACCGGCTCGTTCGAGACGCCGGAGGCCAAGGCCGAGCTCGAGGCGCGGCTGAGGCAGCTGGTGGCCGTCATCGCCGACGAAGACGTGCGCCGGCACTACCAGCAGGACATGCGCGACCGGCTGAACGGCTTCTTCCGGCCGCAGTTCCAGAACCGCGACGGCGGCGAGCGGCGCAATTTCGATCGCGGCGGTTTCGAGCGTGGCGGTGGGCAGGGGCGCGGACGCGGAAACGATGGTCCGCGCGGTGCACGCGTTTCCGGCGGCGGTATTTCGGATCGGCTCGCCCGCTCCGGGTTGGTGCGCGGCCATCAGGAGACGCCCGCGCTGCGCGAGAGCGTCTTGGCGCTCACCGTCGTCAATCACCCGGCGCTGATGCAGGACGAATATGACGAGATCGCCTCGATCGATTACGACAGCCGCGAGCTGCAGCGGCTCTGGTCGGGCATGCTCGGGGCAGCTGCTGCCGTCGCCGGTCCACATCTGACGCGCGATTATCTGATCGAGCGACTGGAAGAGCAGGGTTTTGGTGGGCTGATCCAGACGCTGGAGCAGCAGATCCGCAACGCGCGGCTATGGATCGCCACCGAACAGGCGGCGATGGAAGATGCGCGCGAGGGCTATCGCCAGGCGCTCGCCTTCCACAAGCGCTCCAAGGCGCTGCGCTGGCAGAAGATCGAGCTGGAAAAAGAGATCGCCGAGGCCACCGAAAGCGGCAACGAAGAGGTGATCGATCAGCTGATGCGGGCGCTGCAGGAGGTTCATTTCGAGGGCCTGCGGCTTGAGAACCAGGAAGCGATCATCGATGGCTTCGGCGTGCTCTCCGGTCGCGTCAAAGGGGCTGCGAGCCATTGATGGACGCGGCGGATACAAGGTTTTCAGCGGATGACGCGCTGTTTGGCGCCGAGCGCACGCCGCTTGGCATTCTCAACCACGTCTACGGCTACCCAGCCTTTCGCGGCAAGCAGCAGGCGGTCGTCGAGCATGTGGTCGATGGCGGCGATGCGCTGGTGCTGTTTCCGACGGGCGCCGGCAAATCGCTCTGCTTCCAGATCCCGGCGCTCTGCCGCGATGGCGTCGGCATCGTCGTCTCGCCGCTGATCGCGCTGATGCGCGACCAGGTGGAGGCGATGAAGCAGCTCGGCATTCGGGCGGCCGCGCTCAACTCGTCGCTGACGCGCGAGGAATATGTCGAGGTTCGCCGCGCGATCTCGACCGGCAATCTCGACCTGCTTTACGTGACGCCGGAACGCATCCTGATGGATGGGTTCCGCGATATCATCGGCAATGCCAGGATCGCTTTGTTCGCTATTGATGAAGCGCACTGCGTTTCCCAGTGGGGCCACGATTTCCGGCCGGAGTATCGCGAACTCGGCAAGCTCGGCGAGCTTTATCCCGGTGTTCCCCGTATCGCGCTGACGGCGACCGCCGATCCGCATACGCGTGACGATATCGCCGCACGCCTCGGGCTCAATGGCGCGAAGATCTTCACCACCAGCTTCGACCGGCCGAACATCAGCTACGAGATCGTCGAGCGCGACCAGCCGCGCCAGCAGCTTCTGCGGTTTCTCGCCGGCCACAAGGGCAATAGCGGCATCGTCTACTGCCTGTCGCGCGCCAAGGTCGAGGACACGGCCGAGTGGCTGAACGGCCAGGGCATCCGGGCGCTTGCCTATCACGCCGGCATGGATCGCGCGGTGCGCGACGCCAACCAGGATGCCTTCCTCAAGGAAGAGGATCTCTGCCTGGTGGCCACCGTCGCCTTCGGCATGGGGATCGACAAGCCGAACGTGCGCTATGTCGCGCATCTCGATCTTCCGGGGTCTGTCGAAGCCTACTACCAGGAGACCGGTCGCGCCGGGCGCGACGGTCTGCCGTCCGAGGTGTGGATGGCCTATGGCATGGCCGATGTGATCCAGCGCGGGCGGATGATCGACGAGGGCGGCGCCGCCGACGAAATCAAGCGCGTGGAACGCTCCAAGCTCAACGCGCTCCTTGCGATCTGCGAGACGGCATCGTGCCGGCGGCAGGCGATCCTGTCGCATTTCGGCGAGAGCCATGCCGGCAATTGCGGTGGCTGCGACACCTGCCTGAAGCCGGTCGAGACCTGGGATGGGACGGATGCGGCGATCAAGGCGCTGGCGGCGATCTATCGCACGGGCGAACGTTTCGGCACGGGGCATGTGGTCGATGTCCTCATCGGCAATGTCAACGAAAAGACCGAGCGCTTCGGCCACACCGAAATGCCGGTTTTCGGCGCCGGCAAGGATATCGCCGCGCGCACCTGGCAATCCGTGTTCCGGCAACTTCTCGCGATGGGTCTGGTGCGCGTCGACCACGGCGCTTTCGGCGCACTGAAGCTGGAGGAGGGCGCACGCGCTGTCTTCAAGCGCGAACGCGAGGTGTTCTTCCGCAAGGACCGCCCGGCCTCCGAACGGCGGCCGAAGAGGGCGGCGCAGGCCGAGCGGCGCTCGGTTCTGTCGGGCTCCGACGACGCGCTTTTCGAGGCGCTGCGCGCCGAGCGCACCGCGATCGCCCGCTCGCTCAGCGTTCCACCCTACGTCGTCTTCCCCGACACGACCCTCATCGCCTTCGCCACCGAGCGGCCGCGCACGCACAAGGAACTGCTCGGCATTTCCGGCGTCGGGCAGTCGAAGCTGGAGCGCTATGGGGATGCGTTTCTGGAGGTGATTTTGGGGTTTGACGAGTGAGGGCTCAGGCGACGTCGGTGTGCACGAAGTCATTGCCCTTGTAGATCAATCTGACGCCAAGCGTCTTGGCGCAGGCATATGCGTAACAGTCGCCGAAATTCAGGCTTGCGACGTGGCCAACGACCTTACCGTAGATCGCCGCAGCGTTGATAGCGGCGTTCCCGATCTCGGGCGAAATGGCGACTTCCTTGATGTCGAGGCCTTCGATGAAGGCGTCGATCGCCTTTGTCGCTTCATCGATCATCCGTGCCGATGGTTTCGCAAGCGATCCGGCGGTCTGCGCCTTCTGGCGCGCAAGGGCTAGAACGGCTTCGAATTTTACCAGCGGCGACACATAGAGAATGTCTTGGGCGGCGCCGGAAAGCGCCTTTTCAATCTCCTCATAACCTGCTTCCCGCGCCAGAACGGCGACAATTGCCGAAGCGTCGATGAACAAGATCAATCGCCCCACATTTCGTCAGTGAAGCGTTTCATGTCGAAATCAGGATCGCCTTTGCCCATGGCGTCGGCGATCGCCTTTGCCTTTGCCAGCCTCACTTCGATTGGTAGGGTCTTTCGAGCTCGGGCAAGTTCGTTTTCCAGTGCGCGGCGAACGGCTTCCGTTTTTGTTGGGGCTTTCGTCAGTTCCTGGATCTCGGCTGCGAGCCGGTCGACGTCTTCATCGCTGATATAAAGAGCCATTGCTGCTCTCCCTTCATGCAACTGTTTATCATCTTCCGAAAAGCTCTGCCATTGGTGTGTTTTGTGCGAAAGCCATCACTGAAGCGCCATCATTTGCGATAGGCTCTTAGCGACAAGACGCGCGGTGATATGGTACCTGCGGCAACTGGAAACTCTCAAACAGGCGACATTGTCTCATGAATACGGCTTTCCTCTCCCATTTGCGCACCGAGCTTGCCGACCTCAAGGAGGCCGGCCTTTATAAGGCGGAGCGCGTCATCACCTCGAAACAGGCGGGTGAGATCGCGATATCATCCGGTGAGCGGGTGCTGAATTTCTGCGCCAACAATTATCTCGGCCTTGCCGACAACGCGGAGCTCGCCGAAGCCGGTAAGAAGGCGCTTGATCGCTATGGTTATGGCATGGCTTCGGTGCGTTTCATCTGCGGCACGCAGGAGGAGCACAAAGAGCTCGAGGCCAGGATTTCGTCGTTTCTCGGAATGGAAGACACGATCCTTTACTCCTCCTGCTTCGATGCCAATGGCGGCCTGTTCGAGACGCTGCTCGGCGAAGAGGATGCGATCATCTCCGATGCGCTGAACCATGCCTCGATCATCGATGGCGTGCGGCTCTCCAAGGCCAAGCGTTTCCGCTACGCCAACAACGATATGGCGGCGCTCGAGGAGGAGCTGAAGAAGGCCGAGGGCAGCCGGTTCAAGCTGATCGCCACCGATGGCGTGTTTTCGATGGACGGGATCATAGCCAATCTCCAGGGTGTCTGCGATCTCGCCGAGAAGTATGGCGCGATGGTCATGGTCGATGACAGTCATGCGGTCGGTTTCGTTGGCAAGCATGGGCGCGGTTCGGCCGAGCATTGCGGCGTCGAAGGCAGAGTCGATATCATCACTGGTACGCTCGGCAAGGCGCTGGGGGGCGCGTCAGGCGGCTATACGTCGGCGAAGGCCGAGGTTGTGGAATGGCTGCGGCAGCGGTCGCGGCCCTATCTGTTTTCCAATACGCTGGCGCCCGTCATCGCGGCCGCGTCGCTGAAGGTGTTCGACCTGATCGATCATGGCGATGCGCTGCGGGCGCGGTTGTCGGCCAATGCTGATTTGTTTCGCTCGGAGATGACGAAGCTCGGCTTTACGCTGGCGGGCGAGGGGCATCCGATCATTCCCGTCATGCTGGGGGATGCGAAGCTGGCGCAGGATATGGCGGCGTTGATGCTGAAGAAGGGTGTTTACGTCATCGGCTTTTCCTTCCCCGTGGTGCCGAAGGGGCAGGCGCGCATCCGCACGCAGATGTCGGCGGCGCATTCGGTCGAGGATGTCGAGCGGGCGATTGAGGCGTTTGCCGAGGCTGGGCGGGAGTTGGGTGTGATTTGAGGCGCTGCGAGCGCTCCCCCTTCTCCCCGATGGGGAGAAGATGTCCGGAGGACAGATTAGGGGGCGAGCGTAGCGAGGCTCTGAGCGACAGCAAAGAGCGAGAAACTGGTTAAGGTGTGCCGTGTGGCCCCCTCATCCGCCCTACGGGCACCTTCTCCCCGCGGGAGAGAAGGGAAGATGGAGCGAGCGGCCCACCACACATCTCTTCTCCCCAACGGGGAGAAGGTGGCGGCAGCCGGATGAGGGGGCTGCGCGGCACCACGTCAACCTCATTAAACCCATCCCCATCAAACATCCCCCCGGAACAAGGACCTAGCACCCCATGCCCTTCGCTTCCGGCGTAACCCTCACCGCCACCGGCGCCACCTTCGTCGTCCGCTCGAGCGAGGCCACGAAACTCCACCTCTGCCTCTTCGACCAGACCGGCCGCGAGACCGACCGCCTGCCGATGACGCGAGGCGAAGACGACCTCCACCATCTCTTCGTCGAAGGCATCGCGCCGGGCGCGCGTTACGGCTACCGCGCAGAAGGCACCTACGCCCCCGACGACGGCCTCTGGTTCGACCCCGCCAAACTCCTGGTCGACCCCTACGCGACGGAGCTCGACCGCCCCTTCCGCTACGACCCGCTGCTCTCGAAATTCGGCGCCGACACCCAGCACCTCGTCCCCCGCGCAATCGTCACCCGCGACGTCGCCATCAAGCCCGCAGCCCCCGTCTTCCGCCCCGGCGGCTTCATCTACGAGGTCGCGGTCCGCCCCTTCACCATGCTGCACCCGGACGTGCCGGAGGCACAGCGCGGCACCATCGCGGCCCTTGCCCACCCCTCGGTCATCGCCCACCTCAAGCGCATCGGCGTCGACGCCATCGAGCTGATGCCGATTACCGCCTGGATCGACGAGCGCCACCTACCCCCGCTTGGCCTGACCAATGGCTGGGGCTACAACCCCGTCGCCTTCATGGCGCTCGACCCGCGCCTTGCCCCCGGCGGCATGACAGAGCTGCGCGACACCGTCGCCAAGCTCCACGCTGAAGGCATCGGCGTCATCCTCGACCTCGTCTTCAACCACACCGGCGAAAGCGACCGCTTCGGCCCGACGCTCTCCATGCGCGGCCTCGACAACCGATCGCTGCTGCGCCACGTCCCCGGCCAACCCGGCACGCTCGTCAACGACACCGGCACCGGCAACACGGTGGCCTGCGACCATCCCTATGTCAGGCAGCTGATCGTCGACACGCTCCGCCATTTCGTGGCTAACGCCGGCGTCGACGGCTTCCGCTTCGATCTCGCGCCGATCATCGGCCGCACCGCGTCAGGCTTCGAAGCGCAAGGCGAAACGCTGAAGGCGATGCTGGACGACGAGGTTTTGCGCGACCGGATCATGATCGCCGAACCTTGGGACATCGGCCCCGGCGGCTACCAGCTCGGCAACTTCCCCGCCCCCTTCCTCGAATGGAACGACCGCGCCCGCGACGATCTCAGATGCTACTGGCGCGGCGACCACTACAAGACCGGCGCGCTGGCCTCGGCACTCGCGGGTTCCTCCGACATCTTCGCCCGCAACAACGCCACCGCCACCCGCAGCGTCAATTTCCTCGCCGCCCATGACGGCTTCACGCTCAACGACCTCGTCTCCTACGCCGGCAAGCACAACGAGGCCAACGGCGAGGACAATCGCGACGGCCACAACGAGAACCACTCCTGGAACAACGGCGCAGAGGGCGAGACCGACGATCCCGCAATCATCGCCCGCCGCCGCGCCGACCTGAAGGCCCTCATCTCCACGCTATTCGCGACGCGCGGCACCGTGATGCTGACGGCGGGCGACGAAGGCGGACGCAGCCAGCGCGGCAACAACAATGCCTATTGCCAGGACAACGCCATCACCTGGGTCGACTGGGCCTCGCTCGACGAAGAACTGATCGCCCACACCGCCTTCGTCTCAAAGCTACGCAAGCGCTTCAGCGTCTTCTCGCAATTCGCTTTCTTCAAGGGCGACGGGGACGTGAGTTGGATCGCGCCCTCAGGCCAACCGATGAGCGTATCGGATTGGGAAACGCCAGACTTCGCCACCCTCGGCATGATCCTTGAAACCGACGACGCAAAAACCGGCAAACAGATCAGCCTAGCAGTCCTCTTCAACCGCGCCCAATCAGAACAAACGTTTTCGCTGCCCGCCGATGCGACATGGCGCCGGGCTGAAGAAGAGGAAGGCTCCGAGCCGCAGAACCAGGCGCGCGTGCCGGCTCGATCCGTTTCTTTTCTTGTAGGAAATTGACGCGCCCGTAAGTTGTACTAATATCCTTGTCGTAATTGTCACGAAGCCATTGTAAGTCTTTTCGAAGCAGCTTTTTTCAAGAGGAATTGATGGTCAAGGAAATCTCGCTCGCGGATGTCCGCGGGCTGGTCGGCACGGAAGCCGGCCTTTCTGATTGGATCGTCGTCGATCAGACGATGATCAATGCCTTCGCCGACGCCACCCACGACCACCAGTTCATCCATGTCGATCCGGCCCGCGCCGCCGACAGCCCCTTTGGCGGCACGATCGCCCATGGTTTCCTGACGCTCTCGCTGCTGTCCGCGATGAACTATAACTGCCTGCCCAAGGTGCGCGAGCAGACCATGGGCATCAACTACGGCTTCGACACCGTCCGCTTCGTCGCCCCGGTCAAATCCGGCGCCCGCATCCGCGGCCACTTCGTGCTGGCCGAAGCCCGCTTCCGCGGCGGCGGCATGCTGATGACCACCTACGACGTGTCGATCGAGATCGAAAACGAACGCAAACCGGCGCTGACGGCACGCTGGACGACGATCATCCAGTTCGACCCGAAGGATCGGCCGGAGGACGTTTAGGCGGGCCAGATATAGCGCGCGGAGGGCGGCGATGAGCTTGGCATATAATGAGCAGACAAAGCTTTTCGCCAATGCCCTGGACCGCGCCTCGACGGCCTGCTTCACCGTCGGCATCGTCACGCCGATCGCCGGCGCGCTCTACGGCATCGGAAATTTCAGCCAGTTGTCGCGCCTTTGGCTTGCAGGTTACCTCTGCGCTTGGCTTTCCGTGGCGGTGCTATTACATTACATAGCGAGATTGACGCTCAGGAGACTGATCCCATGAGCTTTGGTTCACTATTCTTCATCTCATTCGGCCTGCCCGCCATCATCGCGGCCCTTGCCTATATCGCCTTCCTGCTGCACGAGCGCGAATGGCGCAAGCAACGCAATCAGCCGGGCGAGTAGTAGCATCCTAATAAGACATGTTCTGAGTGGGGTCGATCGATGAGCGATTGGACATTTGCTTTTGTCGTCACACCGGCAGTCGTGATCGCGCTCGGCTACATCGCCATGCGCCTGCACATGTGGGACATCAAGCGTCATCACAACAAGCCAAGTGAGTAGTCTGCCCCTCTCAACCCCACGTGCGACGTCATGCTCGGCCTTGTGCCGAGCATCTGCCTTCGGTCAATCAGCACTGGACGTGAATTGCCGTTACGCGACGGAGGCGTGACACCGCGGCCCTCACAGCCTTGAGCCATAACCGTTGAACCCTCGGAGACGTGGTTAGATCCTCGGGACAAGCCCGAGGAAGACGTCGCGCAGGGGGCAAGCAAATCGGGGACGGCGCGCTGGCACCGCCCCCGACCTCATGATCACAACACGACGAAGCTCAGTGCCCCGCATCCTCGGCGCCCTCGGCGAGCAGGCCGAAGACGAAGTCCGCGAAGGAGCGCCAGCATTCCACGCGGAACGTATCCTCCTCGGTGCGGAAGAGCACGATCTCGGCCTTGCCGAACAGCGTGCGCGAGCAGGTGCCGATGGGGAAGGCTTCGAGCGAGAGGTCCTGCGGGCAGCCCGTGGAGATCGTCGTTTCGGCGCCAGGGCCCGAGACGATGATCGCGACGTTGCGGTGCGAGACGTCGGTTGCCGAATGCACGACGCCCACGTCCTTGAGCGCGCCCATCATGTCGGCGCCGCTCTCGTCGATGACCAACCATTCGTCCGGCCCGAGCCAAAGCGCGGCACGGCCGCCCTTGCGGCCCGAGGTCTTCGGTGCGTCGGGAACGGTCACGCCGAGCGCCGAGGAGAGCGCCGCAAGCGCTTCGGCCGGTGCGCGAAGCGCCACGCGCGTGGCATGAGGTGCTGCCGTCAGCCGTACGCTGGCCGAGCCGCCCTGCTTGCCCGTGAGAACGGATGTGCGAACTGCCGTATCAGCCATTGATGCGGCCTCCTTCCTTGTCAAAGAACACCATGTCCGTCACCTCGACCGCGATCGTCTTGTCGGGCATCGGCACGTAGAGCGTCTCGCCCATGCGCTTGCGACCACCGGCGACGAGCGCGAATGCGATCGACTTCCCAAGGTTTTCCGACCAGTAGGACGAGGTCACATGACCGAGCATCGTCATCGGCTTCGGCTCGTTCGGGTTGGCGACGACCTGCGCGCCCTCTTCGAGCACCAGCGACGGATCCTTGGTGACGAGGCCGACCAGCTGCTTGCGGCCTTCCTTGACGAGATCCGGGCGCTTCAGGCCGCGAATGCCGACGAAGTCGGTCTTCTTCTTCGAGACCGCCCAGTTGAGGCCGGCATCGTCAGGCGTCACGGTGCCATCCGTATCCTGGCCGACGATGATGTAGCCCTTCTCGGCGCGAAGAACGTGCATCGTCTCGGTGCCGTAGACGCAGGCGCCGAGCGGCTCGGCATTCGCCCACACCGCCTCGAGAACCGACTGCCCGTAATCGGCCGGCACGTTGATTTCAAAGCCGGTTTCGCCGGTGAACGACACGCGGAAGAGACGTGACGGAACGCCCATGACCGTGCACTCGGCAACGCTCATATGCGGGAAGGCCTCGTTGGAGATATCGACGCCTTCGACCAGCGGCGCGATGATCTCGCGCGCCTTCGGACCCTGCACGGCGATAACCGCCCACTGCTCGGTCACAGACGTCAACCACACCTTCAGATGCGGGAACTCGGTCTGCAGATAGTCTTCCATGTGGTTCAACACGCGCGGCGCGCCGCCCGTCGTCGTCGTCACATGGAAGCGATCGTCGGCCAGACGCCCGACGACGCCGTCGTCATAAACAAAGCCGTCGTCGCGGGTCATGATGCCGTAGCGGCACTTGCCAGGCTTCAGCGTGTCCCAGGCGTTGGTGTACATCAGGTTCATGAACTCGGCGGCATCAGGACCGACGACCTCGATCTTGCCGAGCGTCGAGGCATCGAACACGCCGGCCACATCGCGCGCCGTCTTGCATTCGCGCGCGACCGCCTGGTGCATGGTTTCGCCGGCGCGCGGGTAGAACCACGCACGCTTCCAGTTGCCGACATCCTCGAACACCGCACCCTGGGCTTCTTCCCACTGGTGCAGCGGCGTCTTGCGCGTCGGATCGAACAGATCGCCGCGCGAATGCGCGATCAGCGTTCCGTAGGTGACAGGCGTGTAGGGCGCGCGGAAGGTGGTGAGACCGACCTGCGGGATCTCCTTGCCCAGCATCTCGGCGGCAATCGCCAGACCGTGCATGTTGGAGAGCTTGCCCTGGTCGGAGGCCATGCCGTTCGTGGTGAAGCGCTTGATGTGCTCGATCGAGTGCATCCCCTCGCGCACGGCAAGGCGGATATCCTTGGCGCAGACGTCGTGCTGGAAATCGATGAAGGCCTTGGCGCTGGTCTCAGGACCCGCTCCTTCGGCCGCACCGATCATGCCGCCGGTCCACTGATGTGCCTGCTCGGCCGCGATGCTGATCTTGCCAGCAGACGCCTTGCCGGCGGCCTGCGCCATCAGTTCGCCGGCTGCCAGCGATTCCTCGATGGTGCGCTGCAGGTCGTCGGTGCCGTTGCAGGCGCCGACGGAGAGGCAATCCTGCGCATAGGTACCGGGCAGGAAGCGCTGCGTTTCCGGCTCGAACTTAACCTTGCCGCGCGACTGCGAGAACAGGTGCACCGAAGGCGTCCAGCCCGCCGAAACGAGCAGAGCATCGACCGCGATCTTGCGCGGCGAGCCGCCGCCGTTGCGGGCAACCGTCATCGACGAGATGCGCAGCTTGCCCGAGGTGTTGACGACCGACTGGCCGGCGAGAACATCGATGCCGAGCGAACGGGCCTCGGCCAGAACATCAGCACCCGGCGTCTGCCTGCAATCGACGATCGCCGCGATCTCGACGCCAGCGCGCTTCAGGTCGAAGGCTGCCTCATAGGCCGAGTCGTGCGCCGTATAGACGCCGACCTTTTGGCCGACGGCAACGCCGTACTGGTTGAGATACATGCGCGCGGCGGACGCGAGCATGATGCCCGGACGGTCGTTGTTCGGGAACACCATGTGACGCTCGATGGCGCCATTGGCGAGGATGACGCGCTTGGCGCGCAGCTGCCACAGACGCTCGCGCGGCAGATGGCGGCTCGGGTTGGCGACATGGTCGGTCACGCGCTCGGCAAGGCCGACGAAATTGTGGTTGTAATATCCGAAAGCCGTGGTGCGGGTCAGAACCTGCACATTGTCCATCGCCTTCAGAGCCGCAACCGTCTTCTGCGCCCACTCGTAGCCGGAAAGGCCGTCGATCGTCACACCGCTATCGTAGCGCAGCGCGCCGCCGACATCGGCCTGCTCGTCGCAGAGGATGACCTTCGCGCCCGTCTGCGCCGCAGCCAGTGCCGCCGAAAGACCGGCAACGCCGGCGCCGACAACAAGCACGTCGCAATGCGCGTAACGGCCGGCATAGTGATCGGGATCGGCTTCCTTCGGCGCAACGCCGAGGCCGGCCGCGCGGCGAATGATCGGCTCGTAGAGGCTCTTCCAGGCGGCCTTCGGCCACATGAAGGTCTTGTAGTAGAAGCCGGCCGCGAAGAAGGGCGAGAGCAGGTTGTTGATACCGCCGATATCGAACGAAAGCGACGGGAAGCGGTTCTGCGATTCGACGATCATGCCGTCGAACACTTCCTGCACCGTGGCACGCACGTTCGGCTGCTTGCGGGCGGCGTCACGCGACACGTCGATCAGCGCGTTCGGCTCCTCGGCGCCGGCCGACAAAATGCCGCGCGGGCGGTGATACTTGAACGAGCGGCCGACCAGATGGATGTTGTTGGCAATCAGCGCCGAGGCGACGGTGTCACCCTCGAGCGCGGTATAGGTCTTGCCGTCGAAGGTGAAGCGCGCGGTCTTGGCGGGCGTCAGGCGGCCCTTGCCTGCTATACGGTTCGCAGCGCTCATTTCGCTTCTCCTTCGAGCTGCTCATAGGTCTCGACGGGAGCATGGGGCGCGGCCGCAGTACCGATATCGGGCTTCGGCTCGCCGGCCTTGTACGTCATGATGAACTTGTCGCTGATCGTGTCGCGCGCCGCATTGAAGAAGCGGCCGCATCCGTGCTGGTGGCGCCAGCGCTCGAAGATCAGCCCCTTCGGGTTGTCGCGCAGGAAGAAGAACTCCTCGAACTGTTCGTCGGAGATATCGGCGATATTGGTCGGGCGGGCGATATGCGCATCGCCGGCGCCGCGAAATTCGAGCTCGGAGCGCTCTTCCTGACAGTATGGGCAATAGATAAGAAGCATGATGTCCTCGTGTCAGTGCGCGACGGCTGCGGCGGCGGCTTCGTCGATCAGACGGCCGGTGCGGAAGCGGTCCAGCGTCAGGCCGGCATTGAACTTGTGCGCCTCGTCGCGGGCAATGAGGTGCGCGAAGAGATTGGCCGAGCCCGGCGTCGCCTTGAAGCCGCCGGTGCCCCAGCCGCAGTTGACGTAGAGCCCCGGAACCGGCGTCTTCGACTGGATGGCCGAGCGATCCGGCGTGTTGTCGACGATACCGCCCCACTGGCGCATCATCTTGACGCGGCGGAACATCGGAAAGAGCTCGCAGATGGCATCGAGCGTATGCGTGATGATCTGCAGGCCGCCGGTCTGGCTGTAGGAATTGTACTGGTCGGTGCCGGCGCCGATGACGAGTTCGCCCTTGTCGGACTGCGAGATATAGGCATGCACCGTGTTGGACATGACCACGCAAGGGAAGATCGGCTTCAGCGGTTCCGATACCAGCGCCTGCAGCGGGCTTGATTGCAGCGGCACGCGCACATCGGCCATCTTCATGACCGTGGTCGTGTGGCCGGCAGCCGAAACGCCGACCTTCTTGGCGCCGATGAAGCCGCGCGATGTCTCGACACCGGTGACGCGACCGTCGGGGCCGCGGCGAATGCCGGTCACTTCGCAATTCTGGATGATGTGGACGCCGCGATCGGACGCAGCACGCGCATAGCCCCAGGCAACCGCATCGTGGCGGGCCGTGCCGCCGCGGCGCTGGAGCGCGGCGCCATTGATCGGATAGCGGGCGCTGGCGGAGATATCGAGCGGCGGACAATAAGCTTTCGCCTGCTCCGGCGTCAGCCATTCATTGTCGATACCGTAGAGACGGTTGGCATGGATATGGCGCTTGAAGGATTGCTGATCATGCACATTGTGCGACAGCATCATCACGCCGCGCGGCGAGTACATGACATTGTAGTTGAGATCCTGCGAGAGGTTCTCCCAGAGCTTCATCGAATGCTCGTAGATGTGCATGCTCTCTTCATAGAGATAGTTCGAGCGGATGATGGTCGTGTTACGGCCGGTATTGCCGCCGCCGAGCCAGCCCTTTTCGAGCACCGCGACATTGGTGATGCCGTGCTCCTTGGCCAGATAATAGGCCGCGCCCAGGCCATGTCCGCCGCCACCGATGATGATGACGTCGTATTCGGCGCGCGGCTCCGGCGACGTCCATTGCTTGTCCCAGCCCTTGTGGCCCCTCAGAGCCTCACGTGCCACGGCAAAAACCGAATATCTGCGCATCCGCCTTCATCTCCTTGCGGGGAAAATCCCCTGTCGTCGGCCATACAAATCGCAAATCGAAATGCGGCACAACGTTTCTTTTGCGACGCCGATGCGCTTTTGTTTTGACACGCGCGCGATTGCGGCGGATGCGCCGGATGAACTTGACCGGACGAACGAGATGCCACCGAAATAGCAATGTCGTGATCTGGGCACAAACGTCCGGCTCCGCCCTTGATCGGGCTTTGAAGCGCATGTTAGTCGCGCCGCATGGCAAAGCTACTCCCCCAGATGGGCCTCGCCCTTTTCGCGATCTCGGCCCTTTCGACCAACGCGCTCGCGCTCGACGGCAGAACGATCACACAGATCAAGAAGCTCACCCCGGCAGATCAGCTCGACCAGCGTTGCGACATCGAGGCGATGGATCGCCTGCAGGCAGACAAGGTCATCTCCTACACCTTCTCGCATCCCAAACGCACGGCGGTGCATGTCGATGCCGATGGCGCGGTGTTCCGCCGCAACGGCGATTGGTACCGCCTGTCCTATGCCTGCACGACAAGCCCCGACCACCTGTCCATCGTCGCCTTCGCCTTCAAGCGCGGCGCGATCATCGCCCGAAAGGACTGGACGCGGTATTATCTTTATCCATAAGCGGCTGACATCGCTTGCGGTTGCAATCGCCGCCCCCTCGCCTAGCTTCCCTTATAGGTCACGCCGCAGCCAACCGGGCGGCAATGACGAGAAAGGGAGGCAAGGCATGTGCCGGAACATCAAACCCCTGTTCAATTTCGACCCGCCGGCAACGGACGCGGAAATCCATGATGCGGCGCTCCAGTTCGTGCGCAAGCTGAGCGGCACCAACAAGCCGTCGAAACGCAACGAGGAAGCCTTCGAGGCCGCCGTTTCGTCGATCGCGGCCTGCGCCCGCGAACTGCTGGACACGCTGGAGACCTCGCAGCCGCCGCGCGACCGCGAGGAAGTGGCCGCCAAGGCGCGGGCGAAATCGGCACTCCGTTTCGCTTGAGGAGGCCGGGCACATGGCAGTCAAGCGCATGGACAATGTCGGCATCGTCGTCGACGATCTCGATGAGACGATCGATTTCTTCCGCGAACTCGGCCTTGAGCTGGAGGGACGCACCATGGTCGAGGGCGAGTGGGCCGGACGCATCACCGGGCTCGGCGACCAGCACGTCGAGATCGCCATGATGCGCACGCCCGATGGCCACAGCCGCCTCGAACTCTCCCGCTTCATCTCGCCTGACATCATTGCCGATCACCGCGACGCCCCGGTCAACGCGCTCGGCTATCTACGCGTCATGTTCGCCGTCGATGACATCGACGACACGCTCGAACGCCTCGGCAAACGCGGCGCCCGGCTCGAAGGCGAATTGGTGCAATACAAGGACGCCTATCGGCTCTGCTATATCAGGGGTCCCGGAGGGCTGTTGATCGGCCTGGCGCAGGAGCTGGACTGAACGCACGGCAGGCGATCTTGGCACAGAGCCGTCTGCGCCCTCAAGCCTGCCACTCCCCTCACCCTCCCGGCGTCCACCTCACCTCCGAAACCTCGCGCGCCACATCCGCAATCAGCGAGCGAAGCCAGCGGTGGGCCGGGTCGTTGCGGTGGCGGACGTGCCAGGCGAGATCGACTGGGAAGCTGCCGAGATCGACGGGCGCCGGCACGATCTTCAGCCGGGGGTCGGCCGCCAGGTGCCGGCAGATCAGCCGTGGCAGTGTCGCGCAATAGTCGGTGACCGCGATCATCTCCGGCACGGCCAGGAAATGCGTCACCGACACCGCCACCTCGCGCCGTAGCCCGCGCTGCTCCAGCGCCTGGAACAGCCCGACGCGCAAGCGGCCGTGGGGCACGACGTTGACATGCCGCATCCGCTCGTACTGCTCCTTCGACAGGCTATCGGAGACCTCGGGATGATCGGCCCTGACCACGCAGGCGAGCCCCTCGTCCATCAGATGCTGCACGACCAGATTGTCCGGCGGCTCGACGATGCGGCCGAGCACCATCGCCGTCGTGCCCGACATGACACCGGTCTCGATCAGGTCGTTGCCATAGGGCGTCAGCCGAAGCCTGATCCCCGGCGCCGTCTCGCGCAGCCTGGCGACGATGGCGGGCATCAAAACATATTCGACATAGCTGTTGGGCGCGATGGTGAAGGAGAGATCGGCCTCAGCGGGATCGAACTCCTGCTGCCCGAGCACCGCCCCATCGATCGCCGCCAGCGCGGTCGCGATAACAGGCGCCAGCTCCAGCGCCATCTGCGTCGGCTGCATCCCATAGCGCTCGCGCACGAAAAGCGGATCGCGCATGACGACGCGCAGCCGCGCCAGCGCATTGGAGAGCGCCGGCTGGGTGATACCCAGACGGTCGGCGGCGCGCGTGACATTGCGCTCTTCCATCAGGGTCATGAAGACAGGCAGCAGATTGAGGTCGTATCGCATGCAGTTATAATGCAACATGAATACCTAGGATCAAACAAATAAATTTCTGAAATACCGCTACCAAGCGCATGATCCCCTCATCGAAGGCCGACACAGTCTGGCCGAAACAAGGAGAACGATCATGAGTGAGAACATCAAGGGTAAAGTCGTACTCATCACCGGTGGCAGCACCGGCCTCGGCGCCGAGACGGCGCGCCATCTGGCAGCCAACGGCGCCCGCGTCGCGATCGCCGCCCGCCGCAAGGACAAGCTCGATGAAGTCGTCGCCGAAATCGCCAAGGCCGGCGGCGAAGCCCGCGCCTACCAGCTCGACGTCGTCGACAAGAACCAGGTCAAGCAGGTCACCGACGCCGTAATCGCCGATTTCGGCACGCTGGATGTGCTGATCAACAACGCCGGCATCATGCCGATCCGTCCGATGGCCGAGGTCAACACCGAGGAATGGGACGCCATGATCGACGTCAACATCAAGGGCACGCTCTATGGCATCGCCGCCGCCCTCCCCTTCTTCCTCGAAAAGAGCCGCGGCCACATCATCAACCTGAGCTCGGTTGCCGGCATCAAGGTCTTCGCTCCTGGTGGCACCGTCTACTCCGGTACCAAGTTCGCCGTCCGCGCCATCTCCGACGGTCTGCGCCAGGAAGTCGGCTCCAAGGTTCGCGTCACCTCGATCGAGCCGGGCGCCGTCGACAGCGATCTCAAGCACAACACCACGGGTACCGCGCAATCGACCGTGCTCGATTTCTACAAGATGGCCATTCCGGCAAGCGCCGTCGCCCGCGCCATCGCCTATGCCATTTCACAGCCTGACGATGTCGATATCAACGAGATCGTCCTGCGCCCGACCGCCCAGGAATTCTGAGCTATATAATGATATGACGATGCAGCGGCTCGCCTCTCCGGAAAGGAGCGGCGAGCCATTTCCGTTTCTCAATTCGTCAGCCGGCTCATCGTTTTGGTCGCCGCCTCGCCGATCGAGCTGAATGCCGCCGTCAGCGCATCCATCGTGTTCGGTTCGTAATAGTTGGCGTCGGTGGAGGCGCAGAATTTCAAGAGCGCCTTGCCCTTGTCCGGTGCCATGAAGGCCACCGTATAGATCTTGATGCCGGCCGCCTTGGCGTTGGTGCACTCGTCGCGCACTGATTGGTCGAGCTTGCTCACCCAACTGCCGGTATCCCCGGTCATGTCGCCATCGGTCATCAAGATGATGATGCGGTCCGAGGTGGTGTTGAGTTTCTTCGCCTGCTCGACGCTTTCCTTGTCCGTGCCATATGAGTTCTGGGCGATATTTGCATTCGCCGTTTTCACAGCCGCCGTCGCGTCGGTGCCACTATTTCCTACGATTGTGATGTTCTTGACGTGCTCGCGCGCGCCCGTCGTGCCCCAGGCCATCGCCGATTGCCCCTTGATGCTGCTGGTATAGGAGATTGCTCCGCTTCGCACATAGCGAGGGGTTGGATCGTACTTGTCGAGCGAATCGAACAATTTGCCCGCGGCACTCTTCAACGCGTCGATCTTGGCGTAGTAGCCAGGCGGGGTGATAAGGCACATGCCGAGCAGGTAGAGCGTGCACTTCAAGCCGTTCACGTCGTCGGCCATCGAGGTCGACGCATCGATCAGAAGCTCGATCGAGATGCCGTTCTTCGTTGTGCCTGAGCCGCTGGTGGTCTTGCTGCCGGCAGACACGGTTTTCGTATTGCCGGCCATAAGCGCGCTCAGCGGCGACAGCGTCACCGGCATCGACGCATTGACAGCAACCACAAAATTCTTGCCGGCTGCGGTGGTCGTCGTCGTGATCGAGACCGTGGCTGCCTGTTTGGCGGCCGCAGCCGCCGTGCTGCCGGCAATGCTGGCCACCTGGCCGGAGAGAAAATCAAGCCCCAGCGTCTTTCCTGACGTCTCGTCGGCGGTTCCCTTCATAAGCGCGGTCGAGACGGCAAGCGCCGATGCATCCGTCGCTTCCTGCAACTGGCGCTGCGACAGGGAGAGGTTTGCGGTATCGACCGCCAGCCCCGCGACGCCCACCAGGATAGGCAGCACGAGCGCGGTGGTGATGCCGAAGTTTCCATCCCGGCGCCTCAGGAGGCGCTTTATGTCTTGAACGTACAGCATGCTCGAAAACGAGCACGCGGCGCAAAAGTGCCATCGCACGTTGAATCGCACTTAACCGGAGGTAAGCCTACCAAGAAGTCCGGGTCATTTTAGAACAGAGGAATAAACCACAGATCGGCGGCACAGACCCAAAGGGGCCCGATGCCGATGTGCACAATCAACCGAATGTCGGAAGGAACGACGCGTGCCCGATCGGGCGCTCCGAGATCAGGAGGACGCGGTCTTGGACGTTGCCCGCTTTTTCTTGACGGGTTCGGCCTCAGGCGGGGCCTCGGCAGCGCGTTGCAGGCGGAGAGCCTTGAGCTTCTCCGTCTTCAATTCGCGAGCCGCGGCCTCGGCTGAAATGATCGCACGGGCCGTCGTGTCGGTCACGACAGCCTTATCGCGAGACGAGAGCTTGGCCTGATTGAAGAATTCATCATCTGAAGTCATCTGCGCTCTCTACATCTAAGCGTTGGGCCAGCCTTTAGCGGGCCGGACGCACGGCCTTCTTCGGTGCAGGAAGCAGGCCTTCGCGCTGCAGCTTCTTGCGGGTCAGCTTGCGCTGGCGGCGAACGGCTTCGGCCTTTTCGCGCACGCGCTTTTCCGACGGCTTTTCATAGGCGCTGCGCGCCTTGAATTCGCGGAAGAGACCTTCGCGCTGCATCTTCTTCTTCAGGACGCGGAGCGCCTGGTCGACATTGTTATCCCTGACGAGAACCTGCAAATTGTATTCCTTTCTTGCGGCAACGAATTGCCGGTTTGTGACGAGCCGAAAACTGTTTCCCGCCCTTGGCGCCATAAGCGAGGCCGGGATGTCTTGACGGCAATCGTCGCGGTTTCGTGTCTGGCATCGAGGATGCCGGCTAAGTGGTGCCGAAATCGCCGCCGGCAATTTCAACAATCGAGACCAAGGCCCCGAAACGGTCTGAACTGCTGCGCCGGAGGATCGAAATCCTGAGGCGACCGGCAAAAAGCCGATCCTCGCAGCGATACCAATGATCACTTCCAATGCGAGGCATTTCCCAGCAATTGCGTGCCGGGCATGATCGATTTTGAGAGGAGATCTGACGGAGCGATTGGGCTCTTTGACAAAGGTCACAAGCAATAGTCGATGGCGCAATTATAGTGCAAATGGCAGCCGATGCAAGGAACGAACCGGAATTAGCCGCCAAGCCCTGCCGCCACGGGCTTTCGGGCACCGCACCGGGCACTTGTGGCGCGATGCGAGGGGGAAAATACCTTTTGCGCCAATGCGAGCCTGGATTGCAGGGTTTTTTCGGCTGAAACCCGCTGATCCATATGGACTTCGGCCAAGTGATCTGCTATCCCGCACACCAATCGCGAGGCGCTGCCGCGCGGAATGAACATTTTTTGCCTCTGTCATTGGGATGACCCAGGCATCAACCGAACCAAAGGAACGTGATTCTCGTGCAGGTACTCGTCCGCGACAACAATGTTGACCAGGCTCTCCGCGCTCTCAAGAAGAAAATGCAGCGCGAAGGCATTTTCCGCGAAATGAAGATGCGCGACTACTACGAAAAGCCTTCGGAAAAGCGCGCTCGCGAAAAGGCCGAAGCTGTTCGTCGCGTTCGCAAGCTGGCCCGCAAGCGCCTTCAGCGCGAAGGCGGAGTTGCTGCACGCTAAGGCGTTCCCGTCGTTATTTCGACGTTTTCAGATGCATGTTGGCGGGGGCGATCTGGTCGCCACCGCCTTTTTTGTTTGCTGCTTCGCCTGCCCGTCTCAAGACCGGCCGGCCGTAATGGGGAAAACGAGCCCGCATGGCTGATACGATGTTGAATGCCCGATCCTTGCGTTCGTCGACGAAAATGACCGCCCTGCCCGTGCTGGCGCTGGTCGCCGCTCTCGGTCTCGCCGGCTGCACCACGAACAGCACCTCCGATGCCGTCATCCGCATCGACAAGGCCCAGGGCTCGCAGGAAAACATCGCATCGCTGACCTCGGTCATCAACGCCAACCCGCGCGATCCCGAGGGCTACAACGTTCGCGGTTCCGCCTATGGTCGCGGCGGCGATTTCCGCGCGGCGCTGAACGATTTCAACACCGCCCTGCAGATCAATCCGAAGTTCTACCAGGCCTACGCCAACCGCGCGCTCGTCTACCGCAACATGGGCCAGCAGCAGCAGGCGATCCAGGATTACAACGCGGCGCTGCAGATCAACCCGAACTACGACGTGGCTCTGATCGGCCGCGGCAACGTCTACCGCACCGCCGGCCAGGACGACGCCGCCTTCAACGATTTCAACAAGGCGATCCAGAACGGCACCACCGACGGCCGCGCCTACCACAATCGTGGCCTGATCTTCCAGAAGCGCAACGACCAGGCCAAGGCGATCGACGATTTCTCGAAGGCGATCTCGCTCTCGCCGAACTCGCCGGAGCCCTATAACGGCCGCGGCATTTCCTACATCGCGCTCAATGACGACGACAACGCCTTCGCCGACTTCAACCACGCGATCGAGCTGAACGGCAACATCGCCGAGAGCTGGGCCAACCAGGCGCTGGTCTACGAGCGTCGCGGCGACAAGCAGAAGGCCGCCCGCTCCTATCGCCACGCCATCGGCCTCAGCCCGAAATACCAGCCTGCCAAGGACGGCCTCGCCCGCGTCAGCGCCGCCGGCTGATCCGGCCTAATTACGAAGGACGAGGACGACGATGGCTGCCAAACCGCATGTGATCGTCGTCGGCGCCGGCATCATCGGCGCCTCCATCGCCTGGCATCTGGCCCGCGACGGCGCCAAGGTCACCGTCGTCGCCGAGGATAATGGCGGCGTCGCCACCCCCTGCTCCTTCTCCTGGATCAACGCCAGCTGGGGCAATCCCGAATTCTACTATCGCTTCCGCCGCCGCTCGATGGCCGAGTGGAAGAGATTGGCCGGCGAACTGCCCGGCCTGCCGCTCGAATGGTGCGGCAGCCTCTCCTGGGACCTGCCGCCGGAGCGGCTGGACGCCTTCATCGCCGAGCACGGCGCCTGGGGCTACGGCATCGAACGCGTCGATGGCGATGCGATCCGTAAGCGCGAGCCTCATCTCGCCAATCATCCCGACCATGCCGTGGTCGTTGCCGAGGAAGGCGCCGTCGAGCCTGTCGCCGCCGCCCGCATGATGCTCGCCGATGCCAAGACGCGCGGCGCGACCGTGATCGACGCCGCCGTGCGCGGGCTGTTGCGCACCGGCGAGCGTATCTCCGGCGTGGTGACGTCGGCAGGCGTGATGGAAGCCGATCATGTCGTGCTCGCCTCCGGCGCCGGCACAGCGCCTTTGCCCGCAAGCATCGGCATCACGCTGCCGATCGAAACACCCGCCGGCCTCATCGTCCATTCCCGCCCGCATGGCAGACGGCTGAACGGCCTCGTCATGGCGCCGGAGTTGCACATGCGCCAGACCGCTGAAGGCCGCATCATCGCCGGCAGCGATTTCGGTGGCGCCCAGCCGGGCGAAGACCAGCATGCGACGGCGCAAGCCCTGTTCGCCAAGGTGAAATCAGCACTTTCCGACAGCCAGTCGCTCGCCATGGACTTCTTCACCGTCGGCTATCGCCCGACGCCGAAGGACGGTTTCCCCATGATCGGCGATGTCTGCGACGGTCTCTATATCGCCGTCATGCACTCCGGCGTGACGCTGGCGCCGCTCGCCGGCATGCTCGCCTCCGGCGAGATTTTGCAGGGCGAGAGCGATCCGATGCTCACGCCCTTCCGGCCCACCCGCTTCCTCTGACAGCGCAAGCAGCACCGACCGACAAATGCCTTCGGGTATGTTTTAGTATGTTGCAAGCAATCCCCCCTGCCCCTAACATGCGACACGTTCGATAGCAGGCTATCGGGAATGTGATAGCGCGTTGAGGGCGGATATTGTGATTGAACTCTCTGCTGTTACCTGTTGGAAACCTGTGTCCGCGGCCGTTCTCTCACGCGTCAGGCGGTACCAGTGCCGATGAAGCGTAGCCTGCGTTTCTTCCCCAAGGCTTCGATCGGTACATACCTGATCGCGATGGCTGTTGCCGTGGCGCTCCCGATCTTCGCGCTGGTGGCGCTGCTGCTCGGCCAGCTGGAAGACAGCCAGCGTTCGATCCTGAAGCGCGAGACCGCGCAGGACGCGACCGCCCTTGCCCGCACGGTCGACCGCCAGCTGCAGGACATGGCGACCACGCTGCGGCTCCTTTCTACCTCCCCCGAACTCGAGCACGACGATTTCGCCGCCTTCCATAACCGCACCGAAACCGCGATGCGTGGCGACACGCTCTACGTGCTGGCGGTGGACAAATCGGGCCAGCTGCTGCTCAATACCCGCGTCGATTACGGCACGCCGCTCGGCAAGGTGGCCAACCTGCCATCGGTCGAATCGGTCATGCGCTCCGGCCGCATCGAGGCATCCGATGTCTTCATGGGCCGCACCAGCGGTGAATGGGTCTACAACGTCGCCATGCCCGTCAAGATCGGCGACGTCGCGGCCCTGATCGTCACGCAGAACGCCAAGGACCTCGCCAAGATGGTCTCGACGGAGGGCCTGTCGTCCGACTGGTCGGCCGCTATCCTCGATCAGAGCGGCCATGTCGTCGCCTCCGCCGGCGCCACCAACCTCGCCTTCGGCCAGCCTTTCGATCCACGCATCCTTCCCGAGCTGATCAATTCGAGCGGCGTCTACGAGGATAGCGTCATCATGCCGAAAGCCCTGCTCGGCTATGCGCAGATCCCCGGCTGGTCGTGGAAGGCCGTGGTCTGGGGACCGGTCGCCACCGCCCAGGCCTCGATCCTCACGACATGGCGCTTCCTGATCATCGGCGGCATCGCGCTGTTTCTGGTCGCCATCTTCGGCGCCTATATCGTTGCCCGCCAGGTGCGCACCACCATCCGCGCCATCGCCGATATGGCAAACCGCATGGGCGAAGGCCACATCGTCGCGCCGATCGAGACCAGCGTGATCGAGGCCAACCGCGTGGCCGTAGCGCTCTCCAACGCTTCCTTCGATCGCAGCCAGACGGAAGACCGGCTGCATTTCGTCATGAACGAGCTCGTCCACCGCACCAAGAACCTGCTTGCGCTCGCCCAGGCCATGATGCGCCAGATCGCCCGGCAGGCGAGCTCGGTCGAGGAATACCAGGCAGCCGTCGCCGATCGCCTCGAAGGGCTGGCGCGCTCCATCCAGCTTCTGACCAGTGAGCAATGGGCCGGCGCGTCGCTGCGCCGTGTCATCGATATCCACCTCGAAGCCTTCCCGCACGCTTTGCAGCAGATCGAGGTGACCGGCACCGATTTCATGCTGAAGCCCGAGGCCGTGCAGAACCTTGGCCTCACCCTGCATGAGCTCGCCACCAATTCCATCAAGTACGGCGCGCTCTCGGTCCCCCAGGGCCGCGTCCGGCTCTACTGGCAGAGCATCCAGGAAGACGAGCACACCGAAGAGATGCTCCGCGTGGTCTGGGACGAGCGCAACGGACCGCCGGTGACCGCGCCGGAACGCTCCGGCTTCGGCACGACAGTCATCAAGAACCACGCAGCCGCCGCCTTCAGCGGCAGCGTCCACGTCGACTTCCGCCCGGAAGGCCTGCGCTGGGAACTGACGGCCCCGCGCCGCGTGCTGCAGCGCGACTGAGGCAGTCGCAGCCCAGCAGCCTCAAAGCCGGATCGGGATGATGTTTCTGATCCGCGCATCGCGTAGATAAAGGCCACCCCACGCCAGCACGCCAAGCATCAGACATATCAGCTGCGGCGGCGAGAAGATCTCGCCCAGCCGGAAATGAATGCTGATCGCTCCGCCGAGAAACCCCGTTATCATGACAGCGCCGAGCACGGCCGTAGCCGGAATGGCGTAAAGCACGACGCAGACGAGGATAATAAGCCCGAGCGTGGTCGCGAGTTCGGGCGGAAAGCCCGATGCTGCCATGTCGGTCGCCAGCATCTGCGGCGCAAACAGATTGATGCCGGCATCGGCAAGCAACGCCACGCAAACAAGCGCGCTTAGACCCCACCCAGCAATGACACTGAAGATAGAGACTTCACGATCCATGTGTAAAAGCCATCTGTGACACCCATCAAAAACCGAGTTGCTTTGTAAGGAATGCACTTGGACGATGCCGCAATGATCAATGAAACCGCATGTTGCAATAATTGGCAAGAAAATACACGTACAGGGGCGGGAAACACGTTCCCGCCCTGCTCTCGATACGTCGATCTGATTTGGGTGACTGACTAGCGCAGCAGCACGAGGCCGGCGATGAAGACGATCAGCAGCACCACGATGCCGCCGAGCAGGCCAGCGCCTGCGAAGAAGCCGGCGGTCATGCCGAGCAGCAGCGCAACGAGGAACAGCGTGCCGAACTTCGCGGCCACCAGGAACATGTTGTAGGTCTGCTCGTGCGCTGGGTAGTCCATCGGCGCGCCGACTTCGGCGGGTCCGGTATTGTGCTCGGCCATGCTTGTCATCTCCCTGAAACCCCGGCCCGCATTATGATGCGGCCGCATGACTTTCTCATCCGCACGCTCCCACGTACAAATGTCCCGCTAGAGGAATTACACAAAGCCCGGAAAAGCGCAATGCATGAGAATGCCGCGGCCACGCGGCTCTCCCATGCATCGTGTTGGATTGCCTCAGAGCGGCAGATCGGTGCCGAACTGACCCTCGGGCACGAAGCGCGCCGTCGGAATGATGGTCAGCGGCGGCAGCGTGTCGTTCGGGTTGCGCGAGAACATCATGCGCTGTTCGCTGGCGCTGGAGATGAAGAACGGATAGCGCGTCAAAAGCTTGCGCCCGACCTCGATCACGTTGGTCGCCATCAGCGTCATGTCGATGCCGTAGTTCTTCGCCAGCTGGCCGGGCACGATGGTGTCGGCATAGAAGACGCGCTTGTAGAAGGCTGCATGCGGCGGTCGGCAGAACTGCAGAACCCGGCTGGCGCGGAAATAGGCAGCGGCGACGATCGAGGGACGCAGCGTGAGATAGGGGATCCAGGAGAGATCCGCCGTCATCTCGGGATCGGCGGCGAAGCGCGCCGGGTCGATCAGCGTCAGCCCGGCGTCGAGCATCGCGTCCATCGCCCAGGGGAATGCCCCGCCCGATTGGCTGAGCCGATGGTCGGGTGTCACATAATGGATCCGGACGGTGCTCACCATCTCCCCATAATAGTACAGTCCGAAAACATAGGCATGGCTGTCGAAATCGCTGTCGTCGAGCAGGCCCTTGGGGGCCAGCGCCAGCACGTCGTGCGCCTTGTAGGCCTTGTAGCGCAGGCGTTCCACCTGTGCCAGGTCCTCGTTGCTTTCAACGCGGCGGTATTCGACATTATCGAGAACTTCAAGAATCTTGCGGCTGAAATCACTTACGTTGGAATGTGATCCTGACATTTTGTCCGTCCGTTCGTTAACGGCTTATTAATCATACCATTACGGCCCGGAACGCAAGATTTTAAGATAAATTTAATCGTATTTAAGTTGTTAAGGTTAACGTGCCGCAATCATTAAGGAATGACTAAAAAGCCGACCGGTTGCAAAGCGGACGGCGTCAGCGGCGATCAGAAGTGGTGGAATGAAGGATCAGGCGACGTTGTTGCGGCGGCGCGGCACCGGCGTACGGCGGCCAATCGCCTCCTGCAGCAGCGCGATGTTCTGCGACGGCACTGGCGGCGAGAAGACGTAGCCCTGGACCAGATCGGTCGCCCGGTACTTGTTGAGCAAGGCCAGCTGCTCGGTGGTTTCGACACCTTCGGTGACGATCTTGAGGCCGAGTTCGCGGGCAAGGTTGACCGTCCCGCGCAGAAGCTTCAGACGACGGCCATCCTCCACGATGTTGCGCAGGAACGAGCGGTCGATCTTGATGATGTCGAGCGGCAGCGTATCGAGATAGCTGAGGCTGGAGAAGCCGGTGCCGAAATCGTCGATGGCGATGGTGATGCCGCTGTTGCGCAGCTCCGCCAGGATCGCGCGTACCGCCGCCGGCTCATCGATCAGGCAGCTCTCGGTGATTTCGAGGTGCAGCCGATCGGGGCTCAGGCCGGAATTCTTCAGCGCTTGCGAGACGACGGCGAGAATATCGTTGTCGCGCAGGTCGCGCGCCGAAAGGTTGACGGAGACCGCGATATGATCCGGCCACGTCATGCAATCCATGCAGGCCTTCATCAGGATGAAACGCGTGATGTCGGAGATGATGCCCATGTCCTCGGCAAGGCGGATGAACACATCAGGCGGGATGGCCCCCTTCTCCGGATGTACCCAGCGCGCCAGCGCCTCGGCGCATTCGATGCGCGAGCCATCGGCCTTGAACATCGGCTGGTAGGCGATGTTGAGCCCGCCGGCAGCCACCGCCTCGCGCAGGTCCGCCTTCAGCTTCTGCTTTTCGATATAGCGGCCGTCCATCTCGCGCTCGAAGCCGGAAATGCCGCCGCGCTCCTTGGACTTGCTCTCGAACAGCGCCAGATCCGCCTTGATGCTCCATTCGTCCATCGCGAACGCATCGCTTTCGAGGATCGCGAAACCGGCCGAGAGCGACACCAGGAAGGTGACGTCGTCGGCCTCGTAGTTCCCCTGGATTTCGGCATGGACGCGGCGGATCTCCGCATCCATCGCTTCCGCATCCTTGGCATGCGGGAAGAACAGGATGAACTGGTCGCCCATCAGGCGGCCGACGATCGCCTTGCGCGAGCGCTCCTCGATGCGGTTGGCGATGGCGCAGAGCAGCCGGTCGCCGGTGATGTGGCCGCGCATGTCGTTGACATGCTTGAACTCGTCGATGTCGAGAACCATGAAGCCGAGCGGGCCGCGCTTCTTCGGATGCTTGTTCAGGTAATCCTGGACGAGATGGCTGAAATATTCACGGTTCGGCAGGCCCGTCAGTGCGTCGTAGCGCACCATGTGCAAGATCTTCTGCTCGGCCTTCACGCGGCTCGACACGTCCTCGAAGATCAGCACGGCGCCGCCATCTGCGCGGCGGCTGGCGGAGAACTCGAGCGACAGGTCTTCCGGAAAATGGATGAGCATGCGCGACAGCTTGCCCTCGGCGACATGCGTCATCTGCCGCAGGATGAGCTCCGGCTGCGAGGAATCCATGAAATTGTAGCGCGCGCCATAGCGCAGAACGGCGCCGAGATCGCGGTCCTTCAACCGATCCGGCGCACCGATCTTCAGGAGTTCGCAGGCCTTGCGGTTCACCACCTGGATGCGGTTTTCCGCGTCCACCATGACAAGCCCGTGCGGCATGTTGTTGAGCGCGGTGTCGAACCGGTCGGCGATAGAGGTGATCTCGCGCCGCGCGATGACGTTCTCATAAAGGAACTCGCGCACGCCGTTGGCCATTGCCCGGGTGGTCAGCCAGAAGGGAATGAGGAAGATCGACAGGATGCCGCGATAGAAATCCATCGCCATCAGGCTGCAGATGATCATCGGCAGGCAGCAGGAGAAGGTCTGCAGGTCGACCGCCATGCGCGACCCGTAGTTGCGCCCGACGACCGAGACCATGGTCGCCATCGTCACCGAGATGCTGGCAAGCTCCGAGAAGCTGTCGTGCACCATGAAGATCGCATAGCCGCTGCAGATGCCGAGCAGCGTCGTCGTGCAGGCAGCCCCCGCGACCAGGATCCGCTCCCAATGCTCGATGCCGGCATGCGTCAGCGTCTGCTTGTCGACGCGGTCGAACTGGCGGAAAATGATCATACGTGCGCAGAAGACGAGGAGAAAGCCCGCGGCAAGCCAGAGATAGAGGGTGGTGCCGGTCTTGAAGGCAATGGCCAGGCAGGTCGCGATGTGAACGATGACACCGGCGAGCAGCGTCATGCGGTTTCCCGAGAGGGAACTCACAAACGAGAGATATACATCCGTAGGGACCCTGCTCGGGCTATCTGGCTTCATCCAATATTTTCCCTGTACCGCAGCACCCTACCGCCAACCCTTTAAAAATTGATTTCAGGTCACCCACACATTTTGTTGATTTTTCTACAATCTTAGCGAGAACAAGAGCAGGAATCGGCAGTTTTTGCAGCTTCACGGGGATGTTTCACAATGAGGCGGCCCATCCACAGGTTGTCGTCTTTGCAGCCGGCAAGTGCGGCTGGCGGTTCGCCCGCGATATAAGACTATAATCCAACATCCGGGCTTTCCGCTTCCAATTTCAGGGTCCCTGATCTACCACTTGAGGTGGGAGAGCATGGGGTAAAACCCATGAAATAGGAGGGGGAAAGGCATGCCGGTTTTTCTAGCCGCCAGCCGGCTGATCGATGCTGTCAGCCAGTTCATGGGTAAGCTGTCCGAATATATGGTGCTGTTCTGTTGCCTGATCAGCGCCGCCAACGCGCTGATCCGCTACACCTTCAACTACAGCTCCAACGGCTGGCTCGAGATCCAGTGGTATCTCTTCGCCTTCGTCGTCGTCCTGGGCGCAGCCCATACGCTCAGAATGAACGAACATGTCCGCGTCGACCTGATCTACGGCTCGGTGTCCGACCGGGCACGGCTGTGGATCGATACGATCGGGCTGATCGTCTTCCTGCTTCCCGCCTGCATCTTCCTCACATGGCTCTGCTGGCCCTTCTTCTGGCTTTCCTATGTTCAGCACGAGGTCTCCTCCAATGCCGGCGGCCTGATCCGCTGGCCGGTCAAGCTCATCCTGGTCGCGGGCTTCGGCCTTTTGACGCTGCAGGGTCTCTCCGAGCTGATCAAGCGCATCGCCGCGCTGACGGGTCATTTGGTCGTCGAGACCAAATACGAAAAGCCGCTGCAGTAACCGCGACCGGGAGGAAAGCCATTGTTCGATTTCGGCATCATTCCGCCGGCCATGTTCGTGGGCATGGTCCTGTTCATGCTCTACGGTTTCCCGGTGGCCTTTTCGCTGGCAGCCGTCGGCCTGTTCTTCGGCATCATCGGCGTCGCCACCGGCCATTTCAGCGAGGCCTTCCTGCAGGCGCTCCCGCTGCGCTTCTTCGGCATCGTCTCCAACGACCTCCTGCTCGCCATTCCCTTCTTCACCTTCATGGGCGCGATCCTCGAGCGCTGCGGCCTGGCGGAGGATCTGCTCGAGGGCATGGGCAAGCTCTTCGGCCGCATCCCCGGCGGCCTTGCCTATGCGGTCATCCTCGTCGGTGCCGTGCTCGGCGCTATCACCGGAACGGTCGCAGCCTCCGTCATCACCATGGGCGTCATCTCGCTGCCCATCATGCTGCGCTACGGCTATAGCCCGCGGCTCGCCACCGGTGTCATCGCCGCATCCGGCACCATCACCCAGGTCATCCCGCCCTCGCTCGTCCTCGTCGTTCTCGCCGACCAGCTCGGCAAGTCCGTGGGCGACATGTATCTCGGCGCCATCGGTCCCTCGATCCTGCAGGTGGCGATCTTCATGATCTACATCCTGATCCTGTCGATCGTGAAACCCGCTTCCGTGCCGCCGCTCCCCAAGGAGGTGCGCGGCGATTTCACCTGGGCGCTGCTCTTCAAGGTGCTGTCGGGCATGGTGCCCTCGATCGTGCTGATCTTCCTCGTGCTCGGCACCATCTTCATGGGGCTCGCGACCCCGACCGAAGCCGGCGCGCTCGGCGTCGTCGGCGCCATGGCGCTCGCCGCCATGCATCGCCGCCTGACCTGGCCGCTGATGAAGGAGGCGATGCGCTCCACCATGCACATCACCTCCATGGTGGTAATGATCCTGATCGGCTCCACCTGCTTCAGCCTCGTCTTTCAGGGCATGGACGGTTCGCGCTGGATCGAGCACATGCTCTCGGGCATCCCGGGCGGCCCGGTGGGCTTCCTGATCTTCGTCAACATCTTCATCTTCGTGCTGGCCTTCTTCCTCGATTTCTTCGAGATCGCCTTCATCGTCATCCCGATGCTGGCCCCTGTTGCCTCCGCGCTCGGCATCGACCTGATCTGGTTCGGCGTGCTGATCTGCGTCAACATGCAGACGAGCTTCATGCACCCGCCCTTCGGCTTCGCGCTATTCTATCTCCGCTCGATCGCCGACCGCAGCGTCAAGACCTCGGATATCTACATGGGCGCCCTGCCCTGGGTCGGCATGCAGCTCATCCTCGTCGCCATCGTGATCTTCTGGCCGCAATCGGTGACGTACTGGCTGAAGAAGGGGCCGGAGGTGGATCTGAATACGATCAAGATCGAGGTCCCCGGCTTTGGCGGCAACGGGCTTGGCACTCCACCCGGAATGCCGGGCCTGGCGCTGCCGCCGATGAATGGCTTGCCGGGACAGCCGCCGGCGCAGGTGAAACCCACGCAGCCGGATCTGAGCCAGCCGCCGGTGATCAAGTAGGCCAATAAGAAAGTCCCCTCCCCAACCCCTCCCCACAAGGGGGAGGGGCTAACCCAGGTTCAACGCCTCGGCAGAACAGGGACTATAATGGGGCGAGAGGGCGCAACGAGTTAAGCCCCTCCCCCTTGTGGGGAGGGGTTTGGGGCGGGGTCTTTCTTTAGAGCAAAACCCTCAGATTTTCCCAGCCCGCTGCTGGATCATCATGAACGTATCGAACGTATATTCCGACAGCTGCATCCAAAGATACGCATCGCGCTTGAACGCCGTCTGATCCTCGTAGATCTTCTTGAAGTAGGGATTGGACGCCGAAATCTCGGCGTAGATCCCGAGCGAAGCCTGGAAGCAGGCTTCCATGATTTCCTGGCTGAAGGGACGCAGCGTTGCGCCCTCGGAGACCAGTTGCTTCAGCGCCGGCGGGTTCTTCATGTCATACTTCGCCATCATGTTGGTGTTGGCGAAAGCGCAAGCGTCGGTGAGCGCTGCCTGATAATGCTTCGGCAGGCTGTTCCATTTTTCGAGGTTGAAGAAGGCGTGCACGGTCGGGCCACCCTCCCACCAGCCGGGATAGTAGTAATACTTCGCGACCTTGTGCAGGCCGAGCTTCAGGTCGTCATAGGGGCCGACGAATTCGGACGCGTCGATCGTGCCCTTTTCCAGCGCCGGATAGATGTCGCCGCCGGCGATCTGCTGCGGGATGACGCCGAGTTTGCTGATCACCTGGCCGGCGAGGCCGGCGATGCGCATCTTCACGCCCTTCAGATCATCCAGCGTGTTGATTTCCTTGCGGAACCAGCCGCCCATCTGGGCGCCGGTATTGCCCGCCGGCAGGCCGTAGATGCCCTGCGTGGCGTAGAATTCGTTCATCAGCGTATTGCCGTTGCCTTCGTAGAACCAGGCATTGGTGAGGCGCCCGTTGAGGCCAAAGGGAATGGCGGTGCCGATCGCGTAGGTCGGGTCCTTGCCGACGAAGTAATAGGAGCAGGTGTGCGCCGCTTCCACCGTTCCGGCGCTGACGGCATCGGCGGCCTGCAGGCCGGGAATGATCTCGCCGGCGGCAAAGGGCTGGATGGTGAAGTTGCCGTCGGTCGATGCGGCCAGATGCTTGGCGATATCGTCGGCCGCGCCATAGATCGTGTCCAGGCTCTTCGGAAACGACGATGTCATGCGCCAGGCGATTTTCGGATTTTCCTGGGCGATGGCGGGTGCCGCCAGAGCCGAGGCAGCAACGGCACCGACGCCCGCTGTTCCTGCCTTCTTGAAGAATGAACGACGATCCATCAAAAACCTCCCATTGTTGGTTCTGCGGGGCCAAACTCTCCCCACCCGCGGAACGAGGGAAGCTAAGCATGCGGACGCAGGTGATTCAAGCGCCGGCCTATTAGTCTTTGGGATCACGACACCAATATGGCGAGTAGCGCATTTCGATCGGAATCAGCGGCTTAGTCGTCTCGTCGCCGTCTCGTCGCGTGGGCGGCGCATGGCCTTGCCGCAATTTGGCCGGGCACATCAGGCACACGTTGACAGGAAAGCCGTTCTGGTTTCTCTCATTGGCAAGAGATGATCGCCCTCAGGATAGACAATGACCAAGCCCATCGTCGCCGTACCCGCCGATATCCGCAGCTTTGACGGCGCCACCTGGCATGCCGTGCAGCACCAATATGTCCGCGCCGCGCTGAACGCATCAGGCGTCATGGCCTTCATCATCCCGGCCTTCGAGGAAGGCTACGACATCGACGCCATTCTCGACCGCGTCGACGGCGTCCTCGTCTCCGGCTCGGCCAGCAACGTCCACCCCGCGCGCTACGGCAAGGAGGCGACCGAGGCCGACGGCCCCTTCGACCCCGCCCGCGACGCCACCTCGCTGCCGCTCATCCGCCGCGCCATCGACCGCGCCATTCCGCTGCTCGCCATCTGCCGCGGCATCCAGGAATTGAACGTCGCGCTCGGCGGCACGCTTGCCAGCGAGATCCAGAACCAGCCGGGTATCTGGGACCACCGCAAGCCAGATAATGTCGACCGCGACGGCATGTACGCGATCCGCCAGAACGTGCATGTCAGGGAAGGTTCCTGTATTGCCGGCATCGTCGGCTCCGGCGAGATCAAGGTGAACTCGCTGCACCGCCAGGCGATCGCCGAGACAGCACCGCGCCTTGCGGTCGAAGCTGTCGCCGAGGACGGCACCGTCGAGGCCGTCTCCGTCATCGATGCCAAGGCCTTTGCCGTAGGCGTGCAGTGGCATCCCGAATACTGGGCCGAGACCGACAAGCCCTCCAACCAGCTCTTCACCGCCTTCGGCGACGCCGTCCGCGACTATGCCGCGACCAAGCTGCCGGCCAAGGCTGCGAAGGTGGTGGCGTAGGTTTTAACCCCGCCGCGCCCATCGCAGACCGGCCACGACGGCGATGGCGAGAAGCGGCCAGATCGCCCAGAAATTGCCGTGCCAGGAGAGAAGGTTGATACCGATCAGCCCGAGCGCCGAGATGGCAAGCGCCACAAGCCGCGCATCGAACCGCTCCTGCAGATGCGCCCAGCGCATGGCCGCGACATAGGCCAGCGCCAGGAGCGGCCAAGCAGCCCAGAAGACCCCGTGCCATGTCAGCGTGTTGATGACGACGAGTGCTGCGGCGATCACGCCGAGCACCGCAAGGTTCCGCCGCTGATCCGGCGATTGCCCCGCGTTCCGACCCGGCAACACGCCGGCCAACGGACCTAGTCGCTCACCGGACAACGGACCCGGCCTTGTCGATTGAGCCGCAGCTCCCGACGGCGCCTCTGCACGCGCATACTCCGCCGCATCGCCAGCACCGTCCCCTATCCTGACGGCATAGCTCGGCACCGCCTCGGCCACGTTCTTCACGTTCAGCGGCCCGAGGAAATCGAACCCGACCGCCACCTTGTTGCGCACCTGATCGTAAACAGTGTTCGAGATCACCACGCCGCCGGCCGGTGCCTGCGCCTGCAGCCGCGCGGCGATATTGACGCCGTCGCCATAGATATCGCTGCCCTCGACGATCACGTCGCCAAGATTGATGCCGATGCGAAACAGCATGCGGCCATCGGCGGGCCGGGCTGCGTTCAACCCCGCCAGTTCGTTCTGCACGTCGACAGCGGCGCGCACCGCCTCGACCACGCTCGGAAACTCGGCGATCAGCCCGTCGCCCCAGGTATTGACCACCCGTCCGCCATGCGCCTCGATCAGCCTGGACATCCGGTCGCGATACCGCTTCAGCGTCTCGAGCGTCCCCTCCTCGTCGACGCCCATCAGCCGCGTATAGTCCTGCACATCCGCCGAAAAGATCGTCGTCAGCTTGCGCTGCGTCTCACTCGAACTATCCGCCACCTCGCCTCCCCCTCGCATGATCTCGTGCGTTGCATCCTAGCGCCAAGTGTCCATGAAAGTCGAGCAAATGGGACCGTGCTTAGATCCTCGGGACGAGCCCGAGGATGACGTCGAAAGGATGTTTGCCGCGGTGTTTCAATAGGTTACTGGCGGCATCCACTCACGCAACCGTC
>NZ_DDHH01000027.1:3539-45274 GCF_002338015.1 Rhizobium sp. UBA1881 | reverse complement strand
ACGCCGGTCGAGGTGTACTGCCAGAAGGCCCAGCGACGGTTGGCGTAGGTGACCTCGGGGTGTTTCGCGACGGAGCGGACCCAGAAGTGATAATCCTGGAAATAGCCGTCGAGATTTTCGCGGTGGAAGTCGACCGAGGTGTAGATGATCGGGCGCTTGCCGTAATAGGCTTCGAGCCTGTCCATGAAGCGCTTGATTTCGGAGCGCACGGTCTCGGGATCGGGACGCGTGCGGCAGGTCTTCGATTCACCGTTCCACTCGACGTCGAGCACCGGCGGCAGCTTCATGGATTCCTTCGGCACGTTGCTGATGAACCAATCCGCCTGTTCGTCGGCCGACGAGCAGAAATAATAGAAATGATAGGGGGCGTGCGGAATGCCGACCTGGCGGGCTTCCTGCCAGTATTCGCTGAAGCGCGGGTCGATGCGGTCCTTGCCCTCGGTCGCCTTGATGAAGGCGAAGTCGACGCCCGACTTGCGCACCGTCTGCCAGTCGATATCGCCTTGCCACTTGGAGATGTCGATGCCGTGGATGGCGTTTTGCTGCGGATGCTTAGGCCCGAAATCCTGCGGATCGGTGTCCTGGAAGCGCATTTTCGGCTTTATCGAGGCTGTGGAGAGATAGTCATAGCCCGAGGAGGTGCAGCCAGCGAGCATGAGGGCAAGGGGCAATACGCATAACAGAAGCCGGCGCATGGATGTTCCGTCGTGAACCGAATGATCTTTTTGCCCCACAGCCTGACCTTCGAATTGACGCGTCCAGCGCTTAGATGCCCTCTCTATTCACCATATCAACGTAAAAAATCGGTTAGTTTCAAGCTAAATATTAGCGGGCCTTAATTATTATCGCGCGCCAGGCATAACCGCCGCCGATCGTCTTGAAGATCAGCTGGGCATTTTCGCTATCTGCCTTGGCCTGCAGGACCTCTCCGAGCGTCGCGCGCGGCGTGACGTGGAACTTGTCGAGCCAGGAGCGCAGCAGGGCGCGGAACCAGCCGGGCAAGCCTTCCTGTTGGCCGAAATCGACGATGTGCAATTGGCCGCCGGGGGCAAGCGCCGCGAGCGATGCGTCGATCGCGCGCTCCCAATCGGGGATCATCGACAGCGCGTAGGAGATCATCACCCGGTCGAAACCATCGACGCCGAAATCGCGGGCGTCAAAGGCCGTGGCGTCGGCGACGCGGAAATCGGCTGAGGTGTTCAGACCCGCAAAGGTCTTGCGGGCCGAGATAAGCATTTCCTGCGAGATGTCGAGGCCGTAGAGCCTGGCCTGAGGATAGTGCCGGTGGGCCAGCGCGAGATTGCGGCCGGTGCCGCAGCCGACCTCGAGCAGCGTGGCGCCCTGCTCAATGTCGAGATTGCGGATCGTCTGGTCGCGGCCAAGGAGATAGTATTTGCGCGTCAGGTCATAGATATGGCGCTGGTAGCGATACATGCCGTCCATCAGGTCGGCATGTTTCTCAGAGGGGGCGTCCACCGGGCTCATATCTGTCTGGCTCATGGCTTCTTCACATAGATGTGGAAGCCGCCGTAGATCGCCGAGCGGTCGAGCGCGGTCAGTTCGAGCGAGCGGTCCTCGAGATATGTCCACTGGTCGCGGATGGCGGGCGAGAGACGGCCTTCGATGATGCTCTTTTCGGCGGCGGTGCGGAAGATCACGCGGGCGCCGTCGCGGGCGGTGCGCGAAATTTCCGACCAGACGTCGTTCAGCTGCTGGTCCGTCATCCAGTCCTGCGCGTCGAGCAGGATGTAGCGGTCGCGCGAGGCGGCGGGTTCGCCGGCAAGCAGCTCGGTGAAGCTTGCATGGTGAACGCTGACGCGATCGACATTGGCGCGAATCGCCTCGTAGTGCTCCGCCTTCAGGTAGGTCGGCAGCGGACCTTCGCCTTCATCGGCATAGCGGCGGGCGAAGGCCTGCCAGGCGAAGTAGTTTTCCTGCATGGGGAAATGACAGGTGAGCTTTTCCAGGCGGTGGCGCAGAACCGGCGCGATCGAATTGTCGGCGGCGAGGCTTGCGAGCTCGTCATATTGCTGTGGCGGGATGCCAAGGCCGAAGAGCGAGCTCTTGCGGCTGGTGATCCAGCGCACGACAGGCTTTTCGAACAGAGGTGCGATCTTCTCGTCGAAGAGCTGGCGCTGTTCTTCCATCGTCTTCGCCTTGGCAACGCCGGTGAGATCGATGCCATGGACGCGGGCGAGAAGGTGGGCGGCGCCGATGAAGCGGCCGAGCAGGCCCGTCTTGTAGATGTTGCGATCGAAGACGGTGACGCGGCGGCGGCCGAACTTGCGGCCGTTCCAGTAGTTGCTCGTGGCTTCATCCAGATTGGCCGACAGGAAGCGATCGAAGGCCTGGCTGTTGGCGGACTGGTTCGGCCTTGCCAGGAAGCGAACGAGATCGGCGTGAGCGGGAAGGTGGCGGAAGGCGCCGAGCTTCAGCTTGTTCAGCGCGATATGGTGCGGATTGAGATCGACGACGTCGATCGAAGCAGGGCTTTGCGAGAGATAGGCGAGCATGTTGCAGCCGCCGGAGCCGATGGTGACGATGCGGTGATGCGGTTCGAGCTCCATCGCCTTCATGTCGAGATCGGGATCCTCCCAGATCTGCGGATAGACGAGGCCGGAAAAGAGCAGGCCGAAAAGACGTTCGGACAGACCCTCTTTCGAAAAGGCCTTGTGGCGGAGAAGAGCTGCCTTGAGTTTCCGGTTCTTGCGGAAGCCGGCATCCGGGGCAAATTCCGTCATAAGTGAGTCTCTCAACATTTAGCGTTCAGGGCGTTTAACGCGGCGGCGCTACAGTTTGATGACGTTGCCTGTGGGCGGCCGGACTGCGGGTGCCTCGCGCAATTGGGAACGGCCGGGACTTGACGGCGCTTTCTAAAGGGCAATTTTCCTGTTTCTCTATTGGCTGGGGAGGGGTGCTCATGGGACGCGTTCTGCGCATCTTGAAGGCGGCGGCTGCGGGTGTCGCCGTTATCGTCGTTGCGGGTGCTGGCTGGCTTTATGTCAGGCCGCCGGAGCTGCTCAGGATCGGCGACGGCTATGCGGCGAAGATCGTCTGCTCGAATGTCTTCCTGGCCGGGCGCGACGCGAATGCCGTGCTGGCCGAAGACGTCCAGGCGCCCGGCAATCCCCTGCTGAGGCTGATTCGCGTGCAGGTCGATGAGGCCGGCAAGCAGGTGACGGCGCGCATCCTCGGGCTGTTTGCCGCTAATTATGCGATCTACCGCGATGGTCTCGGCTGCACCGCCGTGCCGGATGGCGATTTCGCCGCCGCGCGAAAGGCGGTGCCCGAGCCTGCCGTCGCAAAGCCTGCAGAGAACGCAGCCGCGCTGCCGATCGAAAACGACACGGCGATCGCGGCACTACTTGCCGACCCTGATTTGACCGGCGAGCATATGCGCGCCGTGGTCGTCCTGCATGACGGCAAGATCGTCGCGGAGAAATACGGCAAGGGTTTCGGGCCGCAAACGCCATTGATCGGCTGGTCGATGACCAAGACGGTCAATGCGGCGCTCGTCGGCCGGTTGATGCTCGACGGCAAGATCGGCGCCGAGGATGCCGGGCTGTTTGCCCAATGGCGCGACGACAAGCGGTCGCAGATCACCCTTGGGCAGCTGCTTGGGATGGAGAGCGGTCTACGGTTCAACGAGGATTATGGCACGGTGGCCGACGTCACGCGCATGCTCTATCTCGACACCGACCAGACGGCGCTGCCGGCAAGCCTTGCTCTGGATGACGATCCGGGCACGCAGTTCAACTACTCCAGCGGAACCTCCGTGTTGATCTCCCGCATCTGGATGGATCGCCTTGGCGACGAGAAGCAGGCGATCGATTATCCGAGAACGGCGCTGTTCGATCCGATCGGCATGTCGAGCGCGGTGTTCGAAGTGGATGCGCGCGGCACCTTCGCCGGGAGCTCCTATCTCTACGCGACGGCGCGCGATTGGGTGCGGTTCGGGCAGTTCCTGTTGCAGGATGGGGTCTGGAACGGCGAGCGGCTGCTGCCCGAGAGCTTCATGAGCATGATGCGCACGCCGACGGCATCTTCCGGCGGCATGTATTCGCATGGTCAGTCCTGGCTTCGCCCGCCTGGCAGCGGCAGAAGCGGGGAGACCGGTATTCCGGACGACGCCTTCTGGCTGGAAGGACACGATGGCCAGAGCATGGTGATCGTGCCGTCGGCCAGTCTCGTCATGGTCAGGCTCGGGCTGACGCCGAGCTGGCTCAGATATCGGCCGGAAAATCTGCTGAAGGAGATACTGGCGAAGCTGCCGCCGCCGACCCGATCGGCCTCGGCCGATCTCGCGCAATAGAGACGCTAAAGCCTACAAGGCTTAGTAGTTGCCGTGGGCGATGTCGTCCATGCCCTTGCGCTTGGCGTCGTAGTAGTAGCCGCGGGCATAGAGCCTGACGGCATTGTCTTCGCTGTTGTCGGACACCAGCCATGCGCCGCGCAGATACTTGGCGGCATATTTGATGTTGGTTTCCGCGTCGAACAAGCCCTCGGGCTGGCCGTCGTAACCCATCGACTTTGCAGTGTTGTACTTGATCTGCATGAGGCCGAAGTAACCGCGCTTGTTGTAGGCCTTCGGGTTGTAGCGGCTTTCGCGGTGAACGACGCGGTGAAGCAGTGTCGCGGGAACCTTGTAGATCTGCGAATACTTTTCGATGATCTTGGTGATCGCGCTCTTTTCGACCGTCGGCGCGCCATCGTCGTCGCTGTCATTGTCGCTGAACATCGGCGGCGCGGTCGGCGGGTCCATCGGGCCCGATGTGTCGAAGCCGTAGTCCATCATCGAGTGCGGGGTGGTGTCGATCGCCGAAAGGGCGGCAATGGCATTGTTCTGCGGGCTGGCAGCGAAGGCGAGTTCGGTCGACGGAGCACCCGGTCGCGGTGTCGGCACCACGGACTGGATCGCGGTCATCTCAGGTGTCAGCGGGATCTGGCCGTAAGCGGCGGGCTGCAACTGCGCGGTCTGCTGCGCCGAATCGACTGCCGGCATGGCGGCGGTTGCCACGGATGCAGCGGTCTGGTCGCCGCCGATCTGTGTTTCCGGTGTGCCTTCGCCTGCGGGGATGGCCGCGAACATCGCGTCTTCGCCGGGCTTCGGTGTAGGGACGACGACCTGCTCGGCCATCAAATCCGCCTGGGATGTGTATTCGACGCTCGAGCAGCCAGCAGCAACGCAGCACAGCATCGTGGATACGATGAGATTGCGTTTAAAGCCGGAAAAACCGATCGCTGCCATACTCTCACTCTCGTGAAAACGCGCCACCCCGGCAGCGTTAAAAGTTACCAAAAACCTTAAGCCCTGAATTGCCAATTAACCTATTCGTTGCTTTGCGGCAACCCACGGAAAATTTCTTGAGCTTTTCGCGGTCGGTAAGCCTGAGATTTTCAGGCGGCGATGCGGCGATATCCGGCGGTCACGGCGCCGGCTGCAATGAGCAATGTGCCGCCCGTGCGATTGACCGCGCGCTGCACGGCGGCCTTGCGAATCAGGCCCCGCGCGGCATGCGCGGCAAGAGCGTAGGTGGAGGCATTGATGGTCGCGAGCACGAGGAAGGTCGCTTCCATGATCAGCATCTGGCCGAAGAACGGAAGCGCAGGGTTCAAGAACTGCGGCACGAAGGCCACGAAGAACACGATGCTCTTCGGGTTGAGCGCGGTCACCACATAGGCGTGGAGGAAGATCTTCAGCGATTTTTCCTCGGGCAGATTGTCATTGTCGGCCATCGGGCCGTCAATGATCGGCGCCCGCCAGAGCTTGATGCCGAGCCAGATCAGATAGGCGCCGCCGATGAACTTCAGGATGGTGAAGAGCGTCGCCGACGCCGCCAGCAACGCGCCGAGGCCGAACAGAGATGCCGTCATCGCGGTGAAGTCACCGAGCGCCACGCCGCTCACGGTCGCAAAGGCTGTCTTGCGGCCGTGGCCGAGCGCGTAAGATACGACGAGGAGAATCGTCGGCCCTGGGATAGCCAGCATGATTGCCGATGCTGCAGCAAATGCTAGCCAAGCTTCGAGCGACATGGAATCTCCTCCTCTTTCATTAGAGGACAAGCAAAGACATCATATCTCGCCTGCGTCAATCATGCGTCTTCGTATTTCTGGCCGATCTCGTCCATCAGTTCGCCGAACCACTTGACCGAGGTGTCGAAAGCCTTGCCGCCCTTGATGCGCGGGAATTCGATGGTGCGCAGCTTGCCGTTCTGGCCCTCGTCGTGGCCGGTGACGCCCGACACCTTGTTAAGGGCGCTCTCGACGGCGAGGTCGGTCATGCTCTGGATCAGGCGCAGATCGTCGCCATTGGCAGGGGCGGAGCGGGCGAAGTAACCGGATTTCTGCACCAGCGAACGCTCGGCGTTCAACAGGCTCGCGAACTGCTTCTGGAACCAGCCGCCGACATTGATCGTGTCGATCTTCACGTGGCCGAAGGCGTCGCGCTTGACGGTTTCGCCGGCCGCTTCACGCTCGGCGACGATGGCGTCCAGGCAGGCGCCTTCCGAGACGAAGACCGTCGCATGGCCGGTGCGGTCCATGATCTCCTTCAGGCGCGCCGATTCTTCTTCGAGGTCGAAGAGCGTTTCGGGCAGATAAACCGCGTCGATGCTCTTCATGCCGGCATTGGTCATCATGCCGTCGACATATTCATTGTTGCGGGTGCGCTTCAGATAGGCGCGGGCGGTTGCCGCCGTCAGCCAGCCGCAGTGGCGGCCCATGACTTCATGGATGATGAGAGTGCGCGGAGCGGCGGTCTGCTCGTTGCTGACATTGTCGAAGAAGTGCGCGCCGACTTCGGCCGCCGTCCAGGCGCCGAGCGACTGGCGGATCGGAACGACGTCGTTGTCGACGGTCTTCGGCAGGCCGACGACCGTCAGGTCGTAGCCGTTGGCGGCGAGATAGGCGGCGAGGTCGGCAGCAGTCGTGTTGGTGTCGTCGCCGCCGATCGTGTGGAGAATGCTGACGCCGTCATTGGCGAGGCGCTCGGCCGCGACCCGAAGCGGGTTTTCGCCTTCCTTGACGAGGCCGCGCTTGACGCAGTCGGCGGCGTTGGTGAGCTTGACGCGGCTGTTGCCGATCGGCGAGCCGCCGTAGCGGTGCAGCAGATAAGCCTTCTCGCGCATCTCGGGCGTGATCTTGATGCTGTCGCCCTGAAGCACGCCCTGGTAGCCGGAGCGGTAGGCGATCAGTTCATGATCGGGAGCAATGTCGGTGTAGCGTTCGATCAACCCGCCGACGGCCGAAGAGAGGCAAGGCGCAAGGCCTCCTGCCGTGAGCATTGCGACTTTTTTCTTGGCCATGGGTGTCTCCGCTATCCGTGTCTAAACTTGGTTCGGTCGTGCATGGATGCGGCAGAGAGCGGATGGTGTAAAGTGTTGTTTCTGTGAAAAATGCGTGTTGCAGCGCGGTCTGACGGCCAAGTCGCCCTTGGGCGCTGATCTAATCGGTTCAAGCAGCAACCGCGGTTTGCATGGGATTGTGGAAATCGTCGGCGCGTCTGTCCGAAGGCGTCCCGATGCGGCGCGACAAAGCGTCACGAGGCCGTCGGGTTTGGGGTCACCAAAGGGTGCCGATGTCTCGGTTACACGCGACCATTACCGAATTGTGAAAGGTGTTTTCAACCCTGCGGCCAATCCCCGTCTTGCAAAGGCAACCTTTATTTGTTCAAGGTGTTTCTCCTTTTATTAGACGAGAGACCTGATGTCCTTCTGGGAAAAACTGCTGAACGCCATAGGCAACGCTGCGGGAAATGCGCTTTCCGCCGTGGTCGAGGCTGTTCGCACGGTTTTTGAAGGCGATCCCGAGACGCGGCGCAAGGTGGCGTTTTCGGTCGCGATCATCGCGCTTTCGGCGAAGATGGCAAAGGCCGACGGGATCGTCAGCGAGAAGGAGGTTCAGGCCTTCCGCGAGATTTTCGAATTCCCCGACGATCAGGCCGCCAACGTCGCGCGTCTCTATAATCTCGCGCGCCAGGATGTGGCCGGCTACGAGGCCTATGCGGAGCGGCTTTCGACGCTCTGCGTGACCTGTGCCGCCAACTGCCCTGTTCTGGAAGAAGTGCTCGACGGCTTGTTCCATATCGCCAAGGCCGATGGTCTCATCCACGAGAAGGAATTTGCGTTCCTGGCGCATGTGGCCGAGATCTTCCACATGAGCGAGCAGCGCTTCGAGCAGATTGCCGCGCGGCACGTGTCGATCGGCGGCGATCCCTACAAGGTGCTCGGCGTTTCGCCGTCGGACGATTTCCCGACGATCCGCCGCCGTTACCACGGTCTCGTCAGCGAGCATCATCCGGACCGGTTGATCTCGCGCGGCGTGCCGGCCGAGTTTCATGCGATTGCCAATGAACGCATGGCGGCGCTCAATGCCGCCTACGAGGCGATCGAGAAGGAACGCCGCGCCGCATGAGCGCCTTCGAGGCAGACTACGCCAAAGCGAGCGTAAAGCCGTCGCCGAACCATGGCGAGCGCGTCGACGGGCGAAAGCCCGACATGATCATTCTCCATTATACCGGCATGCCGACGGCGGACGGAGCGCTTGACTGGCTCTGTCGCGAAGAGAGCCAGGTCTCGTGCCACTACTTCGTGCACGAGAATGGCGACGTCGTGCAGCTCGTTCCGGAGGCGCGGCGCGCGTGGCACGCCGGCAAGAGCATCTGGCAGGGCGAGACCGATATAAACTCGTCTTCGATCGGCATCGAGATCGCCAATGCAGGCCATCCGGGCGGCTGCCCCGAGTATCCGCAGGCGCAGATCGATGCGGTGATCGAATTGTGTCGCGACTGCGGCGAACGTTGGTCCATCGTGCCTGAAAGGGTGCTCGGACACTCCGATGTCGCCCCTCGGCGCAAGCTTGATCCGGGCGAAAACTTCCCCTGGGGATTGTTGCACTCCAGGGGCGTCGGCCACTGGGTGGCGCCGGCCGCGATCACCGGCGGACGCTTCTTCCAGCGCGGTGACCAGGGGCAGCCGGTCGAAGCCCTGCAGTCGATGCTGTCGCTCTATGGTTACGGCACTGAGATCACAGGCGAATTTTCCGACAAGATGGCCGGCGAGATCGAAGCCTTCCAGCGCCATTTCAGGCCCGAGAGGGTCGACGGGATCGCCGATTTCTCGACGATCGACACGCTGCATCGCCTGCTATCGGCCCTGCCACGCTACGGCGTCTGAGACCGGGCCGATTTGCCGGCATATACCCCTAGATTTTACGGGTTTGCCGCGCTGCCACATGTTTTCCCTATTATCTCCTCAATGCGATGGTCTAACCGCAGTCGCTAAACGGCGCCGGTTGTTTTGTTGTGTGTTGTCGACCGTCGTCAATTGAAACAGAAAAGAAATATCGCTGATACTTTGAGTATTGATGCGAATTTATGCTGCGTTCGGATTTCATTTATACGCAGCTTTTCTTTTGCTTGGAGTATCTGGACTACATGAGAAAGATTTTTTCTGCTGTGGTGTGCGCCAGCACACTGCTGATGGGATTCAATTGCGCAAACGCAGGCGAATGGGGCAATAGAGCGCAAGCGACAGAGACGACGCAGACACTCAAGACGCAAAAGACAGACAAGGCCAAAACGGCCGAAGTGGCCTCGAAGAAGGCTCCGAAAGTTCACAAGACCCAGAGGGTGCAGAAGGTCGCCAAGACCGATAAGGCTCAGAAGACCGTGGCACTGAATACCGTAGACCGTACGTCCGGTTTCGCGATGCCCGACATGCCCGGCAGCAAGTATGCGGCGATCATCGTCAAGTACGCCAAAGAGTATAACGTCCCGGTCGAACTCGCGCATGCCGTTGTTCGTGTCGAAAGCAACTACAATCCGAATGCTCGCGGCAGCGCCGGCGAAATCGGCCTCATGCAGATCAAGCCGGCGACGGCTCGCATGATGGGCTATTCGGGTTCCAGCAAGGGTCTCTTCGATCCGGATACCAACATCAAGTACGGCATGAAGTATCTGGCGGCTGCCCACACGCTTGGTGGCGGCGAGACCTGCGATACCATCCTCAAGTACAATGCCGGCCACGCGGCGACCCGCATGAACCCGGTTTCCAAGGCCTATTGCGGCAAGGTGCTGGCGATGATCAACTGATCGCCAGCGTGGGATAGCCACGGGCAAAACCGCTTGTGGCTGAATCACCTGAGGGCATGACTTAACAATATGATTCAACTTGCAGATCGTGCTATCTCACCTTGAAACGAGGTGAGACATGGCATGTGATTTCAAGGCGATCATAATCGGGCGCGGAATGATGGGCGCGGCTGCGGCCCGGCATCTGAGCGCGATGATCGAAGGGGTGGCGCTGATCGGCCCGAGCGAGCCTGTCGAGCGCAAGAACCACCACGGCGTGTTCGCGAGCCACTATGACGAGGCGCGCATTACCCGTACCTTCGACGACAATATCGTCTGGGCGACGCTCGCCGCCCGTTCGCTCGACCGTTACGCCGAGATCGAGGCGAAGAGCGGCATCTCCTTCTTCACCGAAGCCGGATGCCTGTTCGCCGGGCCGGTGCCGCAACCGGGGCAGGGCTATCTCGGACGCGCGATCGAGGTCTCCGACGGGCTCGGCGTCGAGTATGAGGTGCTGGATCCCGCTGCCCTGCGCCAGCGCTTTCCTGAGTTCACGCTGAGGGAGAGCTTCAGCGGCTATTACGAGAAGCGCCGGGCCGGCCATGTCAATCCACGCGCCCTGGTGCGCGCGCAGACGGCGCTTGCGGAAGCGGGCGGCGTCACCATCATCGATGCGACGGTAACCAGCGTTCAGGATGCCGGCTCGCATGTCGAGGTGAGCGTCGGCGACCGGACCTATACGGCAGAGCGGGTGCTTGTCGCGGCCGGCGGTTTCAGCAATTTCAATCAGCTTCTTCCCGCGCCCGTGGATACCCGCGTCGCGGCGCGCACGGTGGTGTTCTACGAGCTCGGCGAACGCGAAAAGGCGATCTTCGGCGGCATGCCGTCGAGCATCGTCTTCGGTGATCGCGACGAGGACCATGTCTATATTCTCCCGCCGGTGCGCTATCCCGATGGCAAGACCTATCTGAAACTCGGCGGCGATACGGAGACGCGCAGCTTCGATACGCTTCAGGATGCCGGGGCCTGGTTCCGGTCGGATGGCGACCCCGCCGAGCGCGATCTGCTGGTCGCCACCGCTCTGGAGCTGATGCCTGATCTCGCGGGTTGCCCGGTGACATCGGCGCCCTGCGTCGCGACCTTCACGCCGACCGCCTATCCCTATGCCGGTTTCACCTCCTCGCCACGCATCGCGGTGCTGACGGGCGGCAATTTCGTTGCCGCGAAGTCGTCGGACGAGCTGGGGCGGCTGGGTGCGGTGCTGCTTGCGGAAGGCGCGCTCGGCGAGGCCGATTTCGGCCGGCAGCTGACACCTTCTTTTCGATAGATCGGGACGGTCATGAGCGTGGATTTCAAGTATATCATCGTCGGCCGTGGCATGATGGGCGCTGCCGCCGCCAGGCATCTGGCGAAATCGACCGATGGCGTTGCTGCCATCGGCCCGGACGAGCCTGAGGATCGCAAGCGGCATGACGGCGTTTTCGCCAGCCATTACGACGAGGGGCGCATTACCCGCACCATCGATCCCGACCGCGACTGGGCCTTGCTCGCCAATCGCTCGATCGGCCGCTACGCCGAGATCGAGCGGGAGAGCGGCGTTTCCTTCTACACGCCTGCAGGCTGCCTTGTGGTCGGCCCGGCGCGCGGCGGCCCGGATGGCTATGTCGAGCGGACATCGGCGGCGGCCAGGTCGCTCGGCGTCGAGACGGCGCTGCTCGACGATGCCGGCCTGAAGGAGCGGTTTCCGTTTTTCGCCTTTGCCGCCGGCACCGAGGGTGTCCACGAGGCGACCGGGGCGGGTTACATCAGCCCGCGCAATCTTGTCAGGGCGCAGTCGATTGCCGCCGAGAAGGCTGGTGCTTCCGTCATCCGGGAGGTCGCGGTGTCGATCCGCGACGAGGGCGGTCTGGTTGCCGTCGAGACGGCTGGTGGGAAGACATACCGGGCCGAGAAGGTGCTGCTCGCTGCCGGCGGTTTTTCCATTGCGGAGAATCTCTTGCCGCAGCCTGTTGATCTGAAGGTTTATGCGCGCACCATCGCCTTCTACGAGATCGATGAGGCCGCCGCCGCACGGTTCTCCGGCATGCCGTCTCTGATCTCGCATGGCGCCGATGGTCTCGACGATTTCTATATGCTGCCACCGATCCGCTACCCTGACGGCAAGGTCTACATGAAGATCGGCGGCGATCCCGATGATGTCAGGCTGGAGCGTGAGCCGGAGCTGCGGGACTGGTTCAAGACCGATGGGCGCGAGAGCGTGCAGTCGCATCTGACGCGGTTGATCGAGCGTGTCGTGCCGGAGCTTCGGCCTGTCTCCACCTCAAGCGGCTCCTGCGTCGTCTCGTTTACGCCGAGCGGGCATCCGATGATCGGCTATACCGGGTCGCCCCGTGTCGGCGTTCTGACGGGTGGTTGCGGCACGGCTGCCAAGAGCTCCGACGAGATCGGCCGGCTCGGCGCGTTGCTGTTGCTCGAAGGTCGAATCAACGGACAGGGCTACGCGACGGATTTCAAACCGTATTTCCGCGAAGCCTGACGCGATATTTTGTTGGCATTCGCTCCCAGTCTCGGTTAAGGGAGCCGGGCCAGTTGGCCGGGCAGCCGCGCTTTACCAATGTCGAAAGACGGTAGGGTGAGGAAAGTCCGGGCTCCACGGAAACACGGTGCCGGATAACGTCCGGCGAGGGCGACCTCAGGGAAAGTGCCACAGAAAGCAAACCGCCTGCCTCGGCAGGTAAGGGTGAAAGGGTGGGGTAAGAGCCCACCGCGTCTCCGGCAACGGCGATGGCAAGGTAAACCCCACCGGGAGCAAGACCGAATAGGGATGACGCGGGCGGCGCAAGCCGTCCGGCTGGTTTCCAGGCCAGTCATCCGGGTGGGTTGCGAGAGGCAACGTGCAAACGTTGTCCCAGAGGAATGGCTGCCACGTTCCGGTTTCGGCCGGAGCCATACAGAACCCGGCTTACAGGCCAACTGGCGATTGTCTTTTCATCGACGTCCATACGATTTCACTGGCCCTTTAGGGCTCAGTGAGACGTTGGTGGCTGGCGAAGACACTCCTCGCAAACGGTGCTGCTCAGCGAAAGTGCCGACCATCGCTTGAGTAGTTTTCCACAGTTTACACACTGAATTTCAGAAGTCATGCCGACTTTCTTCAGTGGAGGCTGAGTATTCGGCGTTTTCATTCCAGCCAACATTCCCTTGAAGCTAAAACTCGCCATGGATTTTCTCCGTGCTTTCTTAGTTTGTTCTGCAAATGGATATGTTTTTGTCTTTGTGTATGCATGATATCTAAAATACATTATTTTCCGTTAACGACATAGTAGGCATAAGACGCCGGATGAACACATGCGGGTGAACGGGGAGGTGGCTCAAGGTGCCTATCTCCAAATGCGCATTTAAAGTTGAGTTTTGTGATTTTCACCTGCGCGGCGTGTTCGAATTCATTTTCCGCAACCGGCGATGTTTTTCGCCACACGCTGCGGTGTCGCTCTAGGGCGCTTTGGAGCCTGAGAATTCGGGCGTTCATAACCCTTTGTTAAACTTAACAGCTTATAAATTTTCGATACTGCGCTCATCGTGAGACGGGCGTTTCCCATTGACGCCCATATGGTCCCATGTTATCCCATTCCTGCACTGCGCAAGGGCAATCAAGTGCCCACCAATCGCAAAGTAAAGGCGTACTCCTCACCGGAGACGCTGGATGGAATGTCGTCCATCCGGCTGGCGAAGCTGTGTCTGAGAAATGGGGTTCGGGGCGCCTAATCGCTGTCCGGGCTCTTTCGGGAACGGATGTTTCGTGTCATGGGCCGCTTCCTTTCACATGCGACCAACAGGATCGATTCCAAGGGCAGGGTCTCCGTGCCCGCGGCGTTTCGATCGGTGATGGCGCAGAGCAACATCCAGGATTTGTACTGCTTCCAGGATTTTGTGTTTCCGGCGATCAGCGTCGGCGGTTCGGACCTTCTCGAAAGGTTCGAGCGGCAGATCGCTGCGGAAGATCCGTTTTCGCCGGAAGCGAACGAGATGTCGCTTCTCATTCACGGGGGCGGGGTCTTTATGAAGCTCGACGCCGAGGGGCGGTTGATGGTCACGGATTTCATTCGCGACTTCACCGGTATCTCGGACGAAGTGACCTTCGTTGGTCGGGCGGATCATTTTCAGCTGTGGCAGCCGAAGGAATTTCAGGCTGTGCAGCAACGAGCACGAGAGGAGCGCAGGCTGGCGGGCAAGCGTTCCTCGTAACACGAGGGAACGGAATGGCGGCGAATCCTGGCGAAGGTTCAACTGATGCCGGTGGCGGACCGGTTCGCCACATTCCGGTTCTTCTCAACGAGGTGCTGACGGCGCTCGAGCCTGCTGCCGGCAAGGTCATTCTCGACGGCACGTTTGGCGCAGGCGGCTATACGTCGGCCATCCTGTCTGGTGGTGCCGAGGTGATCGCGCTCGATCGCGATCCGACGGCGATCGCGGGCGGGCAAGCGCTGGTCGATGCACATGGCGGTCGCCTGAAGCTCATTCACTCGCAATTCTCGCGGCTGGCCGATCACGCGCCCGCCGGCGGTCTTGATGGCGTCGTGCTCGATATCGGCGTGTCGTCGATGCAGATCGACGAGGCCGATCGCGGTTTCTCGTTCCAGAAGAACGGGCCGCTTGATATGCGCATGTCGGCATCCGGCGTTTCCGCAGCCGACGTCGTCAATCGCGCCAAGGTGGCCGAGCTCATCCGCATCTTCCATTTCCTCGGCGAAGAGAGCCAGTCGCCGCGCATCGCGCATGCGATCGAAAAGCGCCGCGCCGAGAAGCCGTTCGAGACGACGCGCGATCTGGCGGGTCTGATCGAGATCGTCACGCCGCGCAAGATGAAGGACAAGATCCATCCGGCGACGCGGGTGTTCCAGGCGCTGCGCATCTTCGTCAACGACGAACTCGGCGAGCTGGCGCAGGCGCTGTTCGCGGCCGAGCAGGCGCTGAAGCCGGGCGGCCGTCTCGTGGTCGTCACCTTCCATTCTCTGGAAGACCGCATCGTCAAGACCTTCTTCTCCGATCGCGCCGGCAAGGCATCCGGCTCGCGCCACATGCCGATCGCTCACGAGCGTGCCGCCACCTTCGACCGGATCGGCAAGCCGATGGTGTCGGCAAGTGACGCGGAAGCCGAGCTCAATCCGCGCGCCCGTTCCGCAAAGCTGCGTGCGGGTCTCAGAACCACGGCACCGGCGGAAGCCGCCGACATGTCGATCTTCGGACTGCCCAACCTCGCAAGCCTCGGAAAGCTCGGAGCCTGATATGCTGAGAACCTTCGACCTCGTTCTTGTTGGCGTCATGACGGCCGCGGCCGCCGTGACCTATACGATCAAGCATCGGGCCGAACTCAAGCTCGAGGAGGTTCACCGCCTCGAAGCGGAGATCAAGCTCGAGAAGGACACGATCGATCTGTTGAAGGCCGACTGGGCGCTGCAATCGCAGCCGAACCGGCTGGAGCGGCTGGTCAACAACTACAATAGCGAGCTGCAGCTGCAGCCGACCGTCTCGACCTCGCTGGTGCATGCCAAGGAGCTGCCGATGCTGAAGGCGCAGGTGCCGGTGCCGGAGATTGCCGACGCCAAGACCGGCAAACCGAAGCCGAAGGTCGTGGCGAAGCCTGTCGAGGAAGAAGACGAAATGACAACCGGATCTGTGGAGTAGAGATGTCCTTTCTTTCACGCATCATGGTTGCCAAGAGCCAGGCCCACTTTTCTTCCGGCGTCTACAGCCGGTTTGGCGGTCCATCCGGCAGCGTGTCGATCCAGGGCTCGCGCAAGAAGCGCAGCGGTCAGGCCAAGAGCCGCGTCGGCCTTCTGGCTTTCGCGTTCGTCTGCGTCTACTGCGTCATTGGCGGTCGTCTCGTCGAATACGCCGTGCGTGATCCCGACGTCGTCTCCAGCATCCTGCCGCCCGACCGCCTGCTGGCGTCGCGCCCCGATATTCTCGACCGCAACGGCGAAGTGCTGGCGACCGACATCCGCACCGTCTCGCTGTTTGCCGAGCCGAACAAGATCGTTGACGCCGATGAGGCCGTCGAGAAGCTGACAACCGTGCTGCCCGACCTCGACATGAAGGGCACCTACAAGAAGCTCGCCAACCGCAATTCGCACTTCGCCTGGCTGCGCCGCCAGCTGTCGCCGAAGCAGCAGAGCCAGATTCTGGCGCTCGGCATTCCCGGCATCGGCTTCCGTCCGGAGAAGCGCCGCTTCTATCCCGGTGGCGCGACCGCCGCGCATATCCTTGGCTACGTCAACATCGACAATCGCGGCGTTGCCGGCATGGAGAAATATATCGACGACCAGGGGCTGGCCGATCTCGCCATGGTCGGCATGACCAGCGATCAGCCGCTGGAGCCGGTCAAGCTGTCGATCGATATCCGCGTCCAGAACATCGTGCGCGATATCGTCGTCAACGCGGTGAAGAATTACGAAGCCAAGGGTGCTGGCGCCGTCGTCCTCGACATCCACACCGGCGAAGTGCTCGCCATGGCATCGGCGCCGGATTTCGATCCGAACAATCCGCTCGAAGGTGCCAAGGAAGGCTGGCTGAACCGCATGTCGAACGGCACGTTCGAGATGGGCTCGACCTTCAAGACCTTCTCGCTCGCCATGGCGCTCGACACCGGCAAGGTCAACCTCAATTCCAGCTTCGACGCGACGCAGCCCCTGCACATCGGCGGCTTCACGATCCACGACTTCCACGGCCAGCGCCGCTGGCTGACGCTGCCTGAAGTCTTCCAGTATTCCTCGAACGTCGGCACGGCCCGCATCATCGACATCGTCGGCATCGATGCGCAGAAGGACTATCTGACGAAGCTTGGCCTCCTCACCAAGATGAAGACCGAGCTGCCCGAGGTGAAGATGCCGAGCCAGCCGAAGGTTTGGAAGAAGATCAACTCGGTGACCATCTCCTTCGGTCACGGTGTTTCGACGACGCCGCTGCAGACGGCTGTGGCCGGTGCGGCACTTGTCAATGGCGGCAAGCTGATCGAGCCGACCTTCCTGCCGCGCAATCGCGATCAGGCCGATGAAGTGGCTGAAGTGGTGGTCAAGAAGAGCACCAGCGACGACGTGCGCTATCTCTTCAAGGTCAACGGTGTGAAGGGCTCCGGCCGCAACGCCGATGTTCCCGGCTTCAACGTCGGCGGCAAGACCGGTACGGCCGACAAGGTCGTCAACGGCCGCTACGCCACCAACCTCAATTTCAATGCCTTCCTGGCGGCATTTCCGATCGAGAACCCACAGTACGTGGTGCTGACCTTCTGCGACGAGCCGCACAATGGCGAAAAGGGCCAGAACATCGCGGCCTATACCGCCGCACCGATGGTCAAGAACATCATCTCCCGTGCGGCGCCAATCCTCGGTGTGGAACCGAAGTTCGGTGACGACGGATCGGCCATGTTGGTGTCTTATTGAGTCTGGATGAATGTCGCAGCCGATTCGCCATGGGGGCTCGACGGCTCGAGAGAAAAGTGTGCGTTCGATGAAACTGAGGGACATCGCCGGAAATGCGTTTCCGGAATTGAAGGAAGAACTGAACGGCCCGGTGGGCGCGCTGGAGATTTCCGGCCTTTCCGCCGACAGCCGAAAGATCGCGCCCGGCATGGCCTTCGTCGCCGTTGCCGGCACCAAGGCTGACGGCGCAGGCTTTATCGCCGATGCCGCCGCGCGCGGTGCTACGGTCGCGATCGCCTCGCATCCGACGCAAGCCTCCATTCCCGTTCTCGTCGTCAGCGAACCGCGCCGCTTCCTGTCGCTCGCAGCCGCGAATTTCTACGGCAAGCAGCCGGAGACCATGGTCGCGGTAACCGGAACCGCCGGCAAGACGTCGGTCGCCTCCTTCACCCGCCAGATCTGGGCCTTTGCCGGCCACCCGGCCGCGATGATCGGCACAACAGGCGTCGTCTCGCCGGCCCGCAACGATTACGGCTCGCTCACCACACCCGATCCGGTGTCGCTGCATGCGCTGTTGGCCGAACTGACCGATGAAGGCGTGACGCATGCCTCGATGGAAGCGTCGAGCCACGGCCTCGACCAGTCGCGCCTCGATGGCGTGAAGCTTGCCGCCGCTGCCTTCACCAATCTCGGCCGCGATCACATGGATTATCATCCGACGATCGAGGACTACATGGCCGCCAAGATGCGGCTCTTCGATACGCTGCTGCCCAAGGGCAACCCCGCCGTGATCTTTGCCGACGACGCATGGTCGGAACAGGCGATCAAGGCGGCGATCGATTCAGGACATGTCGTGCGCACGGTCGGCCGGAAGGGCGAGTATCTGACGCTGAAGCGCGTCGAGCATTTCCGCCACAAGCAGGTCGCCGAAATCCACGCCGAGGGACAGATCTTCGAGGTCGACATTCCGCTTGCCGGCGATTTCCAGGTGGCCAACGCGCTCGTTGCCGCAGGCCTTGCCATGTCCACCGGCGTTCCGGCCAAGGTCGCAATGGCCGCGCTTGAGAAATTGCAGGGCGCTTCTGGCCGTCTCGAGCTCGTCGGCCACACCAAGGACGGTGCGCTCGCTTATGTCGATTACGCCCATAAGCCGGATGCGCTTTCGAATGTGCTGGAATCCGTGCGTCCGTTCACGACCGGCCGCGTCATCGTCGTCTTTGGCTGCGGTGGAGACCGCGACCGCGGCAAGCGGCCGATCATGGGCGAGATCGCCTGCAGGCTCGCCGATGTCGTTGTCGTCACCGACGATAATCCGCGCTCGGAAGAGCCCGCATCGATCCGCGCCGAGATCATGGCAGCAGCCCCTTGCGCCACCGAGATCCCCGATCGTGCCCAGGCGATCCGCGATGCGGTCGCCATGCTCGCCTCCGGCGATACGCTTATCGTTGCCGGCAAGGGGCATGAAGAGGGGCAGACGATCGGTGGCGTCACGCTGCCGTTTTCGGATCACGCCGAGTTGCGCAAGGCTTTGGAGGAGCTGAAATCGTGAATTGGCTTTGGACAACGCAGGACATGATCACGGCCATGGCCGGGCGCCCGTTCGGCACCTTGCCGGAGGGGATTACCGGGATCGCGATCGACAGCCGCTCGATCCAGCCGGGTGAGGCCTTCTTCGCGATCAAGGGCGACCGGGTCGACGGTCATGACTATGCGTCGATGGCGATGGCCAATGGTGCTGCGCTGCTCGTCGTCAGCGAGGCGCGGCTGCCGGCGCTCGGCCGTTTGACCGTGCCGATGATCGTCGTCGAGGACGTGCTGGTGGCGCTCGGCAAGCTCGGGCTTGCGGCGCGGGCTCGGTCTCGTGCACAGATCATCGCCGTCACCGGCTCCGTCGGCAAGACGACCACCAAGGAGATGCTGCGCCGGGTTCTGGCGCCATCGGGCAAGGTGCATGCGTCGGTCGCATCCTTCAACAATCACTGGGGCGTGCCGCTGACCCTCGCGCGCATGCCGCTCGACACCTATTTCGGTGTCTTCGAAGTCGGCATGAACCACCCGGACGAAATCCGTCCGCTGGTGAAGATGATCGAGCCGCATGTCGCCGTCATCACCACGATCGCGCCGGCGCATCTCGGCAATTTCAAGAGCATCAAGGAAATCGCGACCGCGAAGGCCGAGATCTTCGAGGGTGTCGTGCCCGGCGGCCATGCCGTGCTCAACCGCGACAACGACCAGTTCAATTTCCTCGACCGCACGGCGCAGGCTTGCGGCATCCAGCATATCCACTCCTTCGGGCAGCACGCCAAGGCCGATTTCCGCATGGCGGAGTTCAACGGCGGGGACCAGAGCTCGACCTTGTGGATTACCATCGACGGCGAGACGCATGAGGTCGCCATCGGCGCGCCCGGCAGGCACATCGCCGAGAACGCGCTGGCAGCCCTCGGCGTCGCCAGGATCGTCGGCGCCGACATGCACGCGGCCATCGCCGCACTTGCGACGCTGCAGGCCGAAAAGGGCAGGGGGCGTCGCCACAAGCTCTCGATCGGCCATGGCAGCTTCACCGTCATCGACGAAAGCTACAACGCCAATCCGACCTCGATGCGCGCGGCAATCGCGCTGCTCGCGAGCTCCATGCCGACGGGATCGGGACGGCGGATCGCCGTGCTCGGCGACATGCTCGAAATGGGCGACTATTCGCAGAAGGTCCACACGGACCTCGCCGGGCCGCTGCTTGCCGCCGGCATCGAACATGTCTGGCTCGCCGGCCACGAGATGCTGGCGCTGAAGGAATCACTTCCCGAGAGCGTTTCGGTCGTGCATCGCGCACAGACCGACGAACTCATCGACCACGTATTGAACTCTGTCGCGGTAGGCGACGTGCTGATGGTAAAATCGTCATTGGGCATCGGTTTCGGCAAGATTATTGCCGCGCTCCTTGACAAGTTCCCGCCATTTGCCGACACGCAACGCGAATTTTGAGCGGGTAAACAAGGGGCCCTGAATGCTGATTTGGCTAGTCGAACTGTCGGAACACCTGAAATTTCTGAACCTGTTCAGATACATTACGTTCCGCACGGGCGCCTCTCTCTTCACCTCCGCGCTGATCGTTTTCCTGTTCGGGCCGATGATCATCAATTCGCTGCGCATCCGCCAGGGCAAGGGTCAGCCGATCCGTGCCGACGGACCGCAGACCCACTTCAAGAAGGCCGGTACGCCGACCATGGGCGGCCTGATGATCCTGGCCGGCATCGTCGGTTCGTCGCTTCTGTGGGCTGATCTGTCGAATGTCTATGTCGTGGCGACGCTGCTCGTCACGCTCGGCTTCGGCGCGATCGGCTTCTATGACGACTATCTCAAGGTCAGCAAGCAGAGCCACAAGGGCTTCTCCGGCAAGGCGCGCCTCGGTATCGAGTTCGTCATCGCCGGCATTGCCGTCTATTTCATGATGCGGGCATCGCTGGCTTCCGGCCCTGCCGGCTCGACCTTCGGTTCGTCGATCGCGTTCCCGTTCTTCAAGGACTTCCTGATCAACCTCGGCATCATGTTCGTGGTCTTCGGCGGCTTCGTCATCGTCGGCGCCGGCAATGCGGTGAACCTGACGGACGGTCTCGATGGTCTCGCGATCGTGCCGGTCATGATCGCGGCGGCCTCCTTCGGTGTCATCGCTTATCTTGCCGGTAATGCCGTCTTCGCGAACTACCTGCAGATCAACTTCGTGCCCGGCACGGGCGAACTCTCCGTCGTTCTCGGTGCCGTCATCGGCGCCGGCCTCGGCTTCCTGTGGTTCAATGCGCCGCCCGCCGCCATCTTCATGGGCGACACCGGTTCGCTGGCGCTCGGCGGCACGATCGGCACGGTTGCCGTCGCCACCAAGCACGAGATCGTCATGGCGATCATCGGCGGCCTGTTCGTCATGGAAACGCTGTCCGTCATCATCCAGGTCGGCTTCTTCAAGATGACCGGACGCCGCGTCTTCCTGATGGCGCCGATCCACCACCATTTCGAGAAGAAGGGCTGGACCGAAAGCCAGGTCGTCATCCGCTTCTGGATCATCGCCGTCGGCCTTGCCATGCTCGGCCTCTCGACGCTGAAGCTGCGGTAAGACGATCATGATCCCGGTCACCACGCTTTCTGGAAAAAAGGTCGCGCTCTTCGGGCTCGGCGGTTCCGGCTTCGCCACGGCGCGCGCCCTGATCCTTGGGGGCGCGGAGGTGACGGCGTGGGACGACAATCCCGATAGCGTGACCAAGGCCGCGGCCGAGGGGATCCACACCGCCGATCTCAGAACGATCGACTGGAACGCGCAGTCGCTGTTCGTGCTGTCGCCGGGCGTGCCGCTGACGCATCCGAAGCCGCATTGGACGGTCGATCTGGCGCGCGCTGCCGGCGTCGATATCGTCGGCGATGTCGAGCTCTTCGTGCGCGAGCGCCGGGCGCATGCGCCTGACGCGCCGTTCATCGCCATCACCGGCACCAACGGCAAATCGACCACCACGGCGCTGATCGCCCATATCCTGAAGTCGAGCGGCCGCGACACACAGCTCGGCGGCAATATCGGCACGGCGGTGCTGACGCTGGAGCCGCCAAAGGCTGGGCGCTTCTACGTCGTCGAGTGCTCGTCCTACCAGATCGATCTCGCGCCGACGCTCAATCCGTCGGCCGGTATTCTGCTCAACCTCACGCCCGACCATCTCGACCGCCACGGCACGATGCAGCACTATGCCGACGTCAAGGAACGACTGGTCGCCGGCAGCGACGTCGCCATCGTCGGCGTCGACGACAGCCATTGCGAAATGATCGCCGACCGCATCGAGCGGGCAGGCGGCAAGGTCACGCGCATCTCGCGCCGCCATGTGCTCGCCGACGGCATCTATGCCGAGGGTACGAAGCTCATCCAGGCGCAAGCGGGCGCCGCACTTCCGATCGCCGATCTCGACGGTATCCCGACGCTGCGCGGCAGCCACAACGCGCAGAACGCGGCGGCAGCCGTCGCCGCCTGCCTTGCGGCCGGCGTCTCAGTCGAGGATATCCGCGCGGGCCTCGCATCCTTCCCGGGCCTGAAGCACCGCATGCAGCCGGTCGGCCGGCGCGGCAATGTGGTGTTCGTCAACGATTCCAAGGCAACCAATGCCGATGCGGCCGCACCGGCTCTATCGAGCTACGACCGCATCTACTGGATTGCCGGCGGCCTACCCAAGGCGGGCGGGATCACCACGCTTGTGCCGTTCTTTCCGCGCATCGCCAAGGCCTATCTGATCGGCGAGGCGGCCGCGGAATTCGCCGCCACGCTCGGCGAGGCGGTACCCTACGAGATCTCGGGAACGCTGGACCAGGCGGTCGCGCATGCGGCCGAGGATGCGGGCCAGGACGAGAGCGGGCCATTGGCGGTCATGTTAGCACCGGCTTGCGCAAGCTTCGACCAATATAAGAACTTCGAAGTCAGGGGCGATGCATTCGTAAGCCATGTGGCAGCGCTCGACGGAATCACCATGCTGATCGGTTCGGCAACAGGAGAGAAGTGACATGGTAAGTCGTGCGGAACGCGGGGCATTGGCCGATTGGTTCTGGACCATCGACCGGTTCTTCCTGGCGATGTTCATCTTCCTGATGGGCATCGGCTTCATGCTGTCGTTTGCCGCATCGCCGGCGGTGGCCGAGCGCATCGGGCTTGAACCCTTCCACTTCGTCAAGCGCCATGCGGCCTTCATGATCCCGTCGCTGGCGGTCATGATCGGCCTGTCGTTCCTGACGCCGCGGCAGGTGCGACGCACCGCGATCCTTCTCCTGATCGTCGCGATCGCCATGATGCTGCTCGCGCTGTTCTTCGGCGTCGAGGTCAAGGGCTCTCGCCGCTGGGTGACGCTGGCCGGTATCTCGATCCAGCCGTCTGAATTCATGAAGCCGGCCTTCGTGGTCGTCTGCGCCTGGCTGTTTGCGGAGCATGCGCGCCAGCCGGAAATCCCTGGCAATCTCTTCGCCATCATCCTCTTCGGCATGGTCGCGGCGCTTCTCGTGGCGCAGCCCGACCTTGGCCAGACCATTCTGACGACAGCGGTCTGGGGCGGCATGTTCTTCATGGCCGGCATGCCGTGGCTTTGGATCATCGTGCTCGGCGCCGGTGGCGTCGGCGGTCTCGTCAGCGCCTATTACGTCTTCCCGCACGTGGCGTTGCGTATCGACAAGTTCATGACCGGCGAGGGCGACACGTTCCAGATCGACACGGCGCGCGAAGCGATCATCCGTGGCGACTGGTTCGGCCAGGGTCCGGGCGAGGGCATCGTCAAGCGCATCATCCCCGACGCGCATACCGACTTCATCTTCTCGGTCGCGGCCGAGGAGTTCGGCATCATCTTCTGCATCGCTCTGGTGCTGCTGTTTTCCGCGCTCGTGCTGCGCGGTCTGTCGCATGCCTACAAGGAGCGCAACGACTTCAACCGTTTCGCCGTCGCTGGCCTCGTGCTGCAGATCGGCATACAATCCATCATCAACGTGGGCGTCAATCTCGAGCTGCTGCCGGCGAAGGGCATGACCCTGCCGCTGATTTCCTACGGCGGTTCGTCGATGGTCGCCATCTGCGTCACGGCCGGGTTCATTCTCGCGCTGACGCGTCACAGACCGGAAAAGCGTGCGCAGGAGCGGAGCCTGTTCCGCGTCGCGCACGGCATTCCGGCGGAGTAAGACTATATGAGCAAAGGCATCGTTCTGCTTGCCGCCGGGGGAACCGGCGGCCACGTGTTTCCGGCGGAGGCCCTGGCCTACAAGCTGAAGGAACGCGGCTATTCCGTGCATCTGGTGACGGACAGCCGGGCGGAGCGCTATGCCGGCAAATTCCCGGCCGACGAGATCCATGTCGTGCCGTCAGCCACGATCGCCTCGAAGAACCCGGTCGCCGTCGCGCGTTCGCTGTGGACGCTGTGGAGCGGCATGCGGGCGGCCAAGCGCCTGATCGGGCGATTGAAGCCTGTGGTGGTCGTCGGCTTCGGTGGTTATCCGACGGTGCCGCCGCTGCTCGCCGCCACGCGTCTCGGCGTGCCGACGATGATCCACGAGCAGAACGCAGTGATGGGCCGCGCCAACAAGGCGCTTGCCAATCGCGTCAAGGCGATCGCCGGTGGTTTCCTGCCTGAGAATGGCGGTGCTTTCCCCGAGAAGACCGTGACGACGGGCAATCCCGTGCGTCCCGCCGTCATCGAGGCGGCGAAGACGCCCTATACGCCGTCGCATGCCGGCGAGCCGTTCAATCTCGTCGTCTTCGGCGGCAGCCAGGGCGCGCAGTATTTCTCCAAGGCGATGCCGACGGCAATCAGCCTGCTCGACGACGATCTGCGCGCGCGGCTCCGGATCACCCAGCAGGTTCGTCCCGAGGATATGGGCATGGTCGGCGATTGCGTCGCCAAGCTTCAGATGGGCGCCGCATCCGACATCGCGCCCTTCTTCACCGACATGGCCGAACGGCTGGCCAAGGCGCATCTGGTGATCTGCCGCTCCGGCGCTTCGACGGTTTCCGAGATCTCGGTCATTGGTCGTCCGGCGATCCTGGTGCCTTATCCGCATGCGCTCGACCACGACCAGGCTGCCAATGCCGCGTCGCTGGCGGCGACCGGCGGCGCCAAGGTGATCGTGCAGGCCGAACTCTCGTCGGAGAAGATCGCCTCGATTCTGACGCACACGATGAACGACCCGGAAAAGCTGGCGCGTATGGCCGCCGCCGCCAAGCAGGCGGGTAAACCTGACGCCGCGAACTTGCTTGCCGACATGGTAGAGGCTATTGCGGCGGGACGTACAATTGCAGAGTTCAAGGGGAAAAGCGCATGAAAATGCCGAAGGCCATCGGCCTCGTCCATTTCATCGGCATCGGCGGTATCGGCATGAGCGGGATCGCCGAGGTGCTGCACAATCTCGGCCATCGCGTCCAGGGATCCGACCAGGCCGATAGCGCCAACGTCCAGCGCCTGCGCGACAAGGGCATCGAGGTCTTTGTCGGCCACAAGGCCGAGAACCTTGGCGATGCCGAGGTCGTCGTCGTTTCGACCGCGATCAAGAAGGACAATCCCGAGCTCATCGCCGCGCGCGAAAAGCTGCTGCCCGTCGTGCGCCGCGCCGAAATGCTGGCCGAACTGATGCGCTTCCGCAATGCGATCGCCATCGGTGGCACGCATGGCAAGACGACCACCACCTCGATGGTCGCGACGCTGCTCGAAGCCGGCGGGCTCGATCCGACTGTCATCAATGGCGGCATCATCAATGCCTACGGCACCAATGCCCGCATGGGCGAGGGCGAGTGGATGGTGGTCGAGGCCGACGAATCGGACGGCACCTTCCTGAAACTTCCGGCTGACGTCGCGGTCGTGACCAATATCGACCCCGAGCATCTCGACCATTACGGCAATTTCGACGCCGTGCGCGCCGCGTTCCGCCAGTTCGTCGAGAACGTGCCGTTCTACGGCTTCGGCGTCATGTGCCTCGATCATCCCGAAGTGCAGGCCCTGGTCGGCCGTATCGAGGACCGCAAGGTCGTGACCTATGGCGAGAACCCGCAGGCCGACGTGCGCTTCATGAACGTGCGCATCGACGGCGCGCGTTCGACCTTCGATGTCGAAATCCGCCGCCGCCGCACCGGCCAGGTCATCAAGCTCGACAATCTCGTCCTGCCGATGCCCGGCCGTCACAATGTTTCGAATGCGACCGCGGCAATCGCGGTCGCCAATCGCCTGGGCATGTCGAGCGAGGATATCGCCAAGGGGCTTGCCTCCTTCGGCGGCGTCAAGCGTCGCTTCACGCTGACCGGCGAATGGAACGGCGTGCAGATCTTCGACGACTACGGTCACCATCCAGTCGAGATCAAGGCCGTGTTGAAGGCGGCGCGCGAGGCGTGCAAGGGCCGCGTCATCGCCGTGCACCAGCCGCACCGCTATTCGCGCCTGGCGAGCCTGTTCGAGGAATTCGCTGCCTGCTTCAACGATGCGGACAGCATTTTCCTGGCGCCGGTCTATGCCGCCGGCGAAGAGCCGATCGAGGGCGCCAACGCCGAAGCGCTTGTTTCGCTGATCAAATCGGGCGGGCATCGCGATGCGCGCTTCCTCGCCTCTCCCGAGTTGTTGCCTGAAATGGTCGCAGAGATTGCAAAGCCAGGCGATTTCGTGGTTCTGTTGGGGGCTGGGAGTATCACTTATTGGGCGGCCGCGCTGCCCAAGCAACTGGAAGGCCTTTCGGGTAGATCCGCATGAAACAGGTGAATGGGCAAAAGCTTCTTGCGTCGCTGGGCGACGGTGTAAAGGACATCCGCGGGAGGATTACACCGGATGCGCCGATGGACCGCGTCACCTGGTTCCATGCCGGTGGCCTTGCGGAACTGATGTTCCAGCCGCACGACGAAGAAGATCTGATCGCATTCCTGAAGATCCTGCCCGAGGATGTGCCGATGACCGTGGTCGGCGTCGGCTCGAACATTCTGGTTCGCGACGGCGGCATTCCCGGCGTGGTTCTGCGCCTCTCCGCCAAGGGCTTCGGTGCGGTTGAACTCGCGGGCGAAAACCGCGTGCGCGCCGGCGCCATCTGCCCGGACAAGCACGTCGCGGCCATGGCGATGGATAACGGCATCGGCGGTTTCCACTTCTACTATGGCATTCCCGGCAGCATCGGCGGCGCGGCGCGCATGAACGCCGGGGCCAATGGCGGCGAGACGCGTGATCGCGTCGTCGAGGTCACCGCGATCGACCGCAAGGGCAACAAGCACGTGCTGTCGAATGCCGACATGGGCTATGAGTATCGCCATTCGTCGGCCGCCAGCGACCTGATCTTCACCTCGGTGCTGTTCGAAGGCTATGCCGAGGACCGCGCCAAGATCCGCGCCGACATGGATGCGGTGCGCAGCCACCGCGAGACGGTGCAGCCGATCCGCGAGAAGACGGGTGGCTCGACCTTCAAGAACCCCGAAGGCCACTCCGCGTGGAAGCTGATCGACGAAGCGGGATGCCGCGGTCTCGTCATCGGCGGCGCGCAGATGTCGTCGCTGCATTGCAACTTCATGATCAATAACGGCCAGGCGACCGGCTACGATCTCGAATATCTCGGTGAGCAGGTTCGCCGCGAGGTGTTCGAGCATTCCGGCATCAAGCTGGAATGGGAGATCAAGCGCCTGGGCCTGTTCATGCCGGGCCGCGAAGTGCGTCCGTTCCAGGGCGTGACGAGCGAGTAAGCTCCATGCCTGTCGGTGCCGCGCAGTTGCGGCACCGCGATCTGCCTTAGCCGAAACGTTTGGTGAAGGCGGTGGTGAAGGTCACCCCGCCGACATCGTCGCTGGCGTCGCCGATCGCCACGTCCATCACATTCCCCTTGATGCGCACGAGGCTGAAGCCGCCCATGAAGGCGGCGCGCGCCTTGAAGACGTCGATGCCGCCGGCCTGGTAGGCCATGCGCGTGTCGTGCTCGTGGCCGTGGAAAATGCCGATTACGTTGTAGCCTTCAAGGGTTGCGAGCAGTTGCTGACGTTCTGATTCACCCCACCAATGCGGCGCGCCGCTGCCCTCAACGGTGAAGGTGCTCTTTTCCGGGTCCCAGCGTTCGAGCGAGAACTTGTCCCATCCATAATGCTGGAAGATCACCACCGGGCGGCCGTCGGCGGCATAGGCTGCGAGGTCGCGCTTCATCCAGTCGAGGCTGTTGGCCGTGCCCTTGGTGTTGTCGCCGCCATAGCGCTGCGCCTGGATGAGGTGCAGCCCGCCCCAGTTCCAGGAGTAGTTGTCGGAGGCCTCGTCGTAATTGTCGACGGGCACGACCGGCTTGAAGAAGACGCTCGGCTTGTGGTTCAGCTGCACGTAGTCGCGCAACTCGTCGCGGTACCAGTCCACCTGCGGCGGATGGCCGTCCTGGTCGAGATCGTGGTTGCCGAGGCCGACATAGACGGGGAAGTGGATGTGGTCGGCGCCCGGTCCCTGCTGATAGCGGTGCGAGAACTGCAGGAGCTGCGACCCTTCCGCGAACTCGGCCATCTGGCCGCCGCCGTCATCGGTGACGTCGCCGCAGACGATGACGCCCTGCGGCTTGGCGATCGGCTTACCCGCGAGAGCAAAGCCGGTGGGCTTGCCGTCAATTGCTTCCGGCCAGGTCTGGTGGTGGATGTTGTTCAGCGCCCGGATGTGGCGCAGCAGGTTGGCGTCGGTCTTGCCCTCGGCCTCGCAATTGGGGCTGAGGCCATCGCCGATGCGGCAGGCGTGGATGTCGTTGATGACGAGGAAGGTGACGTCGGTATCGGGGACGCCGGCAGCGCGGGCGAGGGGCGGCAGGGTCAGCGACAGGCCGGCGCCCAGGCCATGCGTCAGCAGCGTTCGTCGTGTCAGCATTCGTCTCTCCCCAGCCAGATTCTCTCATCGAAAATAGTGGCAGGGCGTTAACAGACAACAACGAAAAAGGCCGCGGCGGTTTCCCGTCGCGGCCCCGAATTTGCGATCAGCGCTTCGATCAGACTTCGTTGCGGCGCGAGGCCAGGATGCAGATCAGCGTGATGACGGCCGAGAGACCGAGATAGTAGCCGACGTAGAGCATGCCGTAGTTCGCCTGCAGCCAGGTGGCGATATAGGGCGCGAGCGATGCGCCGAAGATGCCTGCGAGGTTGAAGGTGATCGACGAGCCGGTGTAGCGCACGGCGGTCGGGAAGGGGGCTGCGAGCGCTGTGCCGATCAGGCCGTAGGTCATGCCCATCAGCGCCATGGCGACGATCGCGAAGACCAGGATGCTGCCTTCGCCGCCAGCCATCAGGCCGGGGAGCAGGAAGGAGAACAGGCCGATCAGGACGGTCGTCAGGATCAGCATTTCGCGGCGGCCGAAGCGTTCGGCGAGCTTGCCGATGATCGGGATGAAGATGCCGAACGAGATCGAGCCGACGATCTGGATCTCGAGCGCGTCGAGGAACGGGATCTTCAGGACCTTGACGTTGTAGGAGAGCAGGTAGGCCGAGCCGATGTAGAACAGCACGAAGGTGGCGAGCGCCACGAAGGTGCCGAGGAACAGGCTGCGCTTGTGCTTGCGGAAGACTTCGGCAACAGGAACGGCGACGCGCTCCTTCTTGTCGATGGCCTTCTGGAAGTCAGGCGTTTCGGTGATCGAGAGGCGAACCCAAAGGCCGATGACGATCAGGATGATCGAGGCGATGAAGGGAACGCGCCAGCCCCAGGCCAGCAGCTGTTCCTGCGGCATGAACTGCAGCAGCACCCAGAAGATGCCAGAGGACAGGAAGAGGCCGAGCGGTGCGCCGAGCTGCGGGAACATGCCGTACCAGCTGCGCTTGCCTTCCGGCGCGTTTTCCGTTGCCAGCAGCACTGCGCCGCCCCATTCGCCGCCGAGGCCGAAGCCCTGGCCGAAACGGCAAAGCGCCAGCAGCAGCGGTGCAAGAACGCCGATGGACTCATAAGAGGGAAGCAGGCCGATTATGACGGTGGAGATACCCATCGTGAGCAGGGCTGCGACCAGCGTCGTCTTGCGGCCGATCCTGTCGCCGAAGTGGCCGAAGACCACGGCGCCAAGCGGGCGGGCGAAGAAGGCGATGGAGAAGGTCGCGAAGGAGGCGAGCAGCGCGGTGGTCGGATCGCTGTTCGGGAAGAACAGCGTCGGGAAGACCAGCACGGCGGCCGTCGCGTATACGTAGAAGTCGAAGAATTCGATGGTGGTGCCGACGACGCTTGCGATCAGAACGCGTGCCGGCGAGTTGAGCGGTGCACTGTTCGATGAAGCTGATGTCGGCGATACTGGAGATATCGCGTCTGACATTTTCATTCCAATCGGGATTTCGGTTGTATGCCCCTGGGAGGCTAGGGGCTCATAACGCAATTTTAATTCGGCGCAAACGTTAATCGCGCAATAAACCGACAAAAACTAGGGTGCTTGCTTTTTCAGCCGGAAAGTCAGGCGTCCGATCGTGTCCCAATCCATGTTTCCAGCGGTTGCAGGCGCGGTGGAAACCCAGATTTGCGTTTGCGCAAATCTCGCGGCAGTCACCATTCAGAGCCTGCTTGCCGCCGTCCCTTAAACTTTTTGTTTCGCTTTGACATATCGGCCGTAGCGCTTGGCGCTGCGGGGTTTTCGCGTTTCGCCGGTCGCGCCCGACTGTCACAATTCATGCCTGTTCGGGGAGGAAGTTAACAAAAGTAAACGCTTCGTTAACCATAATGACGCTCTAATACACGTGCGCCAGGCGAGCCAGATTCGGAAGAAAGCCAGCTTGGTGCAAGCCTTGGAATGCAAAGTACGGATTATTTTGGGGGTATCTATGAGTCGCAAGCATGTCGCTGTCCTTATGGGCGGATTTTCCTCGGAGAGGCCTGTCAGCCTTTCGTCCGGGGCGGCGTGCGCGGATGCTCTCGAGGCTGAAGGCTTCCAGATTACCCGTATCGATGTCGATCGCGACGTCTCCGCCAAGCTGTCCGCTCTGCGTCCCGATGTGGTGTTCAACGCGCTGCATGGGCCGTTCGGCGAGGACGGGCTGATCCAAGGCATCCTTGAATATCTCGAAATTCCCTACACCCATTCCGGCGTTCTGGCCTCGGCACTTGCCATGGACAAGAGCAAGGCAAAGGGTGTCGCGGCTGCCGCCGGTATTCCTGTCGCGCAGTCGCAGGTGATCAACCGCTTCGCTTTCCCCGCCGAGCATCCGATGAAGCCGCCTTATGTGGTGAAGCCGGTGCGCGAGGGCTCGAGCTTCGGCGTCGTCATCGTTCAGGAGGATCAGTCGCGTCCGCCGCAGATCATCGGCTCGGCCGAATGGCGGTATGGCGAGGAGGTTCTGGTCGAGCGCTACGTGCATGGTCGCGAGCTGACGTGCGGCGTCATGGGCGATCAGGTGCTGGGTGTGACCGAGATCGTTCCGCAGGGTCACAGCTTCTACGACTATGATTCCAAGTATGTGGCCGGTGGTTCGAAACACGTCATTCCGGCGAAAATTTCACCGAATATTTACCAAAAAATACAATCATTGTCCCTAAGGGCGCATCAAGCAATTGGTTGCCGTGGAGTGAGTCGGTCGGATTTTCGGTATGACGATCGCTTCTCCGAAGACGGCGAAATCATCTGGCTGGAGATCAATACTCAGCCAGGCATGACTCCAACCTCGCTTGTGCCCGAAATGGCCGGTCATGCCGGCTACTCGTTTGGTGAATTTCTTCGTTGGATGGTGGAGGACGCTTCTTGTTCTCGGTAACGGTCAAAAGGATGGGGCGCCCAAGCCATCAAGCCGAGCCTTCCTATGCTGAAGGCGATGGGCGCATCGTGCTGCCGCGGCCTCTGCGTCGCGTCGTCCGCTTCCTTGTCAGCCTCGGCAGCGGCCGCATCTATATTCCTGCTCATACGGGCACGGTATCGGCGCTGGCGTTCTTCGCCGCGACGGGTCTCTACGGCATGTCTCTGGGTGGTCACACTGAGGTTGTCGCGCAGGCAACGACGGCTGCGGCCGGCTTTGCCGTTGAGGACGTGAAGGTATCCGGCAACTCCGAATCCTCCGAAATCGATATCCTTCAGCTGATCGGTCTCGACGGCACGACTTCGCTCGTGGCGCTCGATGTGGATGCGGCGCGTCAGAAGATCGCGAAGCTCCCCTGGGTCGAAAGCGTCGAGGTCCGCAAGGTCTATCCGAAGACCATCGAGGTGAAGCTCAAGGAGCGCGAAGCCTACGCGATCTGGCAGCATGGCGCCGAGCTCTCGCTGGTCGAGAAGGGTGGGGCGGTCATCGCGCCGCTTCGCGACAACAAGTTTTCGCAGCTTCCGCTGGTCGTCGGTCGCGGCGCCGAAGTGGCTGCCGCTTCGCTCGCGGACGAGTTCTCCAAGTGGCCCGATATCAAAGCGCGCGTGAAGGCCTATGTCTGGGTCTCCGGCCGTCGTTGGGATCTGCACATGGATAATGGCGTCGTCGTCAAGCTGCCGGAAGACGATGTCGACCAGGCGCTGGCGCGCCTTTCGAAATTCAACGGCGAGCAGGCGCTTCTCGATCGCGATATCGCGGCCGTCGATCTTCGCCTCTCCGACCGTATGGCCATCCAACTGACGCCTGAAGCCATGGGGCGCCGTCAGCTTGTTCTCGATCAGCGCACCAAGGATTTGAAGAAGGCGGGGCAGAATATATGAGCTTGTTCGGTTCGTCCCATTTTGGATTGCCGCGCCTGAAGCCGCTTTCGTCCAAGCGGTCGCACGTCGTTTCCGTGCTCGACATCGGTTCGACGAAAGTCGTCTGCATGATCGGCCGGCTGACGCCGCGCGAGGAGAGCCAGATCCTCCCCGGTCGCACGCATAACATCGAAATCATCGGCATCGGCCATCAGCGTTCGCGCGGTATCAAGACCGGCGCGATCTCGGATCTCGATGCGCTGGAAAGCGTCATCCGCCTTGCGGTCGATGCAGCCGAGCGCATGGCCGGCCTCACCGTCGAGAGCCTGATCGTCAACCTGACGGCCGGACGCCTCACCAGCGACATCTACACCGCCACCATCGATCTCGGCGGCCAGGAAGTCGAGCTGAACGATCTGAAGAAGGTTCTGGCGGCAGCCTGCCAGCAGTCGCTGCGCCAGGATCGCGCCGTGCTGCACTCGCTGGCCACCGGTTTCTCGCTCGACGGCGAACGCGGCATTCGCGACCCGTTGTCGATGTACGGTGACGTTCTTGGCGTCGACATGCATGTCGTGACCGCAGAGCGCACGGCTCTGAAGAACCTTGAGCTCAGCGTCAACCGGGCGCACCTTTCTGTCGAAGGCATCGTGGCGACGCCTTACGCGTCCGGTCTTGCCGCTCTGGTCGATGACGAAGTCGAGCTCGGTTGTGCCGCGATCGACATGGGCGGCGGCACGACGACGATCTCGGTCTTTGCCGAAGGCAAGTTGGTGCACACGGATGCCGTCGGTCTCGGCGGTCATCACGTCACCACCGATCTCGCCCGTGGCCTTTCGACCCGCATCGAGGACGCCGAGCGTCTGAAGGTGGTTCATGCCTCGGCCATGGGGAACTCTTCCGATGAGCGCGAGCTGATCTCGATCCCGCCGATCGGCGAGGACGATCGCGATCTGCCGACGCAGGTGCCGCGCGCACTGGTGTCGCGGATCGTCAGCGCCCGCATCGAGGAGACGATGGAACTCATTCGCGACCGCATCCAGCGCTCGGGCTTCAGCCCGATCGTCGGCAAGCGCGTCGTGCTGACAGGCGGCGCAAGCCAGCTGACCGGCCTTGCCGACGTTGCCCGCAAGATCCTTGCCCGCAACGTCCGTATCGGCCGCCCGATGGGCGTCTCGGGTCTCCCGACCGCCGCCAAGGGTCCGGCCTTTTCGACGGCGGTCGGCCTGATGATCTATCCGCAGGTTGCGGACCAGGAAACACATGCGTCACAGAGCGGTCTGCTCATGTCGCTTGGCGGAAATAGCAGCCGCTTCGCCCGGATGGGCCAGTGGCTGAAGGAAAGCTTCTAGAAATTGAGTGAATTGGCCGGCGTGGCGATGCGGCCATAAAGAGAAGGAACGGGTACCATGACTATCAAGCTGCATACGCCAGATATCACTGAGCTGAAGCCGCGCATCACCGTGTTCGGCGTCGGCGGTGGCGGTGGCAACGCTGTCAACAACATGATCTCCGCTGGTCTCCAGGGCGTCGACTTCGTCGTTGCCAACACGGATGCCCAGGCACTGACGATGACCAAGGCAGAGCGCATCATCCAGCTCGGCGCCAGCGTCACCGAAGGTCTCGGCGCGGGTTCGCAGCCGGAAGTCGGCCGTGCAGCTGCTGAAGAATGCATCGACGAAATCGTCGATCACCTGAACGGCACCCACATGTGCTTCGTCACCGCCGGCATGGGCGGCGGCACCGGCACCGGTGCGGCTCCTGTTGTTGCCCAGGCTGCCCGCAACAAGGGCATCCTGACGGTTGGCGTCGTGACCAAGCCGTTCCACTTCGAAGGCGGCCGCCGCATGCGTCTGGCCGAAGCGGGCATCCAGGAACTGCAGAAGTCGGTCGACACGCTGATCGTCATTCCGAACCAGAACCTGTTCCGTATCGCAAACGACAAGACGACCTTCGCCGACGCATTCGCGATGGCCGACCAGGTTCTCTACTCGGGCGTTGCCTGCATCACCGACCTGATGGTGAAGGAAGGTCTCATCAACCTCGACTTCGCCGACGTCCGTTCGGTCATGCGCGAAATGGGCCGCGCGATGATGGGTACCGGCGAGGCTTCCGGCCAGGGCCGCGCGATGCAGGCTGCGGAAGCCGCGATCGCAAACCCGCTGCTCGACGAAACCTCGATGAAGGGCGCACAGGGCCTGCTGATCTCCATCACCGGCGGTCGCGACCTCACCCTCTTCGAAGTCGACGAAGCCGCTACCCGTATCCGCGAAGAAGTCGATCCGGATGCGAACATCATCCTCGGCGCGACCTTCGACGAATCGCTTGAAGGCATCATCCGCGTTTCCGTCGTCGCCACCGGTATCGACCGCGCGATGAACCAGGACGCCGGCAAGACCTTCCAGCCGGTCCAGAAGCCGATTATCCGTCCTTCGGCGGCCGTTGCTCCGGCTCCGGCCGCAGTCCAGCCTGCCCCTGTCATGCAGCAGGCACCGAAGGCCGACCAGATCGCGCAGACCATCCGCATGGCCGAAGCCGAAATGGAACGCGAACTCGACATCCACGCTCCGCGCGCGGCTGCCCCGGTTCACCAGCAGCCTGCTCCGCAGGAAACCTTCCGCCCGGCGAGCAAGATCTTCGCAGCTCCGGAAGCCGCACCGGTCATCCGTCCGGCTCCGGTCCAGCAGCAGGCACCCGTGATGCAGCAGCCGGCTCCGCAGCCTGTGATGCATCAGCCGGCGCCGGTCATGCAGCAGCCTGCTCCTGTCATGCAGCAGCAGCCGGTCCGCATGCCGAAGGTCGAGGATTTCCCGCCGGTCGTTCAGGCCGAGATCGATCATCGTTCGCAGCCGGCACCGGTGTCGCATGCGCATGAAGAGCGCGGTCCGATGGGTCTGCTGAAGCGCATCACCAACTCGCTTGGTCGCCGCGAAGAAGAAGTCGCTCCTGAGATGACGTCGGCTCCGGCAGCGTCCTCGCAGCAGCGCCGCCCGCTGTCTCCGGAAGCAAGCCTCTATGCTCCGCGTCGCGGAAACCTGGACGATCAGGGCCGTGCCGTACCGCAGGCCCGCATGATGCAGGAAGACGATCAGCTCGAAATTCCGGCCTTCCTTCGCCGCCAGTCGAACTGATAAAGACACGCAGAATCGCCACGCAACAGCCCGGGAGTTCGCTCCCGGGCATTGTTGTATCAGGCACTCCGATTTGCGCCTGATTGCCTTGTGATTTCAAATGCATGCTTTCGTAACAATGCGAAAGAAACAGTGATTTGGATTGCAGCGCGGGCACACGTATGTATGGGCTGACAAACCGTCTACGTGCGCCTTGACGCAGCACCGCGATGGAGAGAATAAGCCTTGGCGGATGAGTTTCGGCATACGGGTCGTAGCGGATCGCCAGGGATAATAAAGGCAAGATTAATGGTTATTGGCATGTTGGGTTTTCAAACGACGGTATCGCGTCCGGTTACTCTTTCGGGTATCGGCGTTCATTCTGGTGCCGACGTTTCGATTACCTTCAACCCCGCTGAAGCCGACACTGGTGTCGTATTCAATCGCATGCATGACAACGGCGAAGTCACCGAGCTTCGCGCTGTTTCCTCGCAGGTCGGCAATACCGACCTTTGCACCGTTCTCGGCTTTTCTCCGGCGCGCTCCGTCGCGACGGTCGAACATGTGATGGCCGCCGTCTACGCGCTTGGCCTCGACAACGTCGTCATCGAAGTCGACGGTGCCGAAATGCCGATCATGGATGGCAGTTCGATGCCGTTCATCGACGCCATCGAACAGGTGGGTCTGGTATCGCTCGGCGTCAAGCGCCGCTACATCCGCATCACCAAGCCGGTTCGCATCGAGCATGGCGGCTCCTGGAGCGAGTTTCGCCCCTATGACGGCATGCGCTTCGAAGTCGAGATCGATTTCGACACTCCACTGATCGGCCGCCAGAAGTGGGAAGGCGACATGACCGCCGCCACCTTCAAGTCGGAACTGTCGCGCGCCCGCACCTTCGGCTTCATGCGTGACGTCGAACGTCTCTGGGCATCGGGCCACGCGCTCGGCTCGTCGCTGGAAAACTCGGTCGTCATCTCCGACGATCACACCGTCATCAACGTCGAAGGCCTGCGCTACGCCAAGGACGAATTCGTGCGTCACAAGACGCTCGACGCCGTCGGCGACCTGTCGCTTGCCGGCGCTCCCTTCATCGGCTGCTACCGCTCCTATCGCGGCGGTCACAAGATGAACGCCAATGCGCTGAAGGCGCTGCTCAGTGATCCGACCGCCTATGAAGTGGTCGAGACCTCGGCACCGCGCCAGCGTGTTGCCCCGCGCGATTTCATCCGCGTCAACGCTCCTGAATTTGCTCCCTGGTCGGCTTGACCTCCGTCGCATTCTTTAGGCCAGGGCCGCCTCCTTCGGGAGGCGGTTTCTTTATGTGCAACAGCCAAGCGTGATTCCCGATAGATCTTTCGCGGCAGATATTTAGATGGGTTTATTCGGGGATTATCCGGACAAAACAGACGATTATGGGAAGGGCCGCCACAAAAATGCGTTAATGCATCATCAATGCGTTGCTCTGGCCATGCATTTGTGGCTAGAAACGCCAGCGAGGCGTGGCTGCCGTTGAGGGATGGCGGCTCTTGGGATGTTCCGATGGGTTATGCAGGGTCTGAAAGTATGATGAAGACAGCGCGTGCTTTGTTCGCATCGCTCCTGGTGCTGAGCGCAGGTGCCTTGATTTCCGGATGCCAATCGGACCCCGATATCGATATTACCAAGCTCGGCCTGCAGAGCGATCCGCCTGATGTTCTCTACAATCAGGGTCTGGCCAACATGAAGGCCGGCAACATGGCGGAAGCCGCGCGCAAGTTCGATTCGATCGACCGCGAAAATCCGTTCTCTGAATGGGCCCGCAAGGGTCTGGTGATGAGCACCTTCGTGAAGTACCGCCAGGGCCGCCTCGACGAAGCGCTGGCCTCGGGCAACCGCTACATGGCGCAGTATCCGAAGTCCAAGGATGCCGCCTATGTGCAGTATCTGATCGGTCTCACCTATTCCAAGCAGATCGTCGACGTGACGCAGGACCAGCGCGCCGCGTCCAGAACCGTCGAGGCCATGCAGGCCGTGATCGACAACTATCCCGATTCCGAATATGTCGACGACGCGCAGGCGAAGATCCGCTTTGCCCGCGACCAGCTCGCCGGCAAGGAAATGCAGATCGGCCGCTACTACATGGAGCGCAAGGAATACCTTGCCGCCATCTCGCGCTTCCGCATCGTCGTCGAGAAGTATCCGAACACGAACCAGGTCGAAGAGGCGCTCGCGCGTCTGGTCGAGGCCTATTACGCGATGGGTATCGTCGAGGAAGCCCAGACGGCAGCCGCCGTTCTCGGCCACAACTACCCCGACAGCCAGTGGTACGCGGATTCCTACAAGCTGCTGAAGAGCAACGGCGCAGAGCCGCGTGAAAATCAGGGCTCGTGGATTTCGCAAGCCGGCAAGAAACTCCTCGGTACTTAAAGCCGATGCTGATCCAGCTTTCGATCCGCGATATCGTCCTGATCGAGCGGCTGGATCTTGCCTTCGAGGCAGGTCTCTCCGTTCTGACGGGGGAGACCGGCGCCGGCAAATCCATCCTGCTCGACAGCCTGTCGCTCGCCCTTGGCGGGCGCGGCGATGGCGGTCTGGTCCGCCACGGCGAGGACAAGGGACAGGTGACGGCCGTTTTCGACGTCGGCCCCGATCACCGGGCGCGCGTGCTGTTGCGCGACAATGGCATCGACGATGACGGCGACCTGATCTTCCGTCGCGTGCAGAGCGCCGATGGCCGCACCAAGGCCTATGTCAACGACCAGCCGATCAGCGTGCAGCTGATGCGCCAAGCCGGCCAGATGCTGGTCGAGATCCACGGACAGCACGACGATCGCGCTCTGGTCGATACACACGCCCACCGCATCCTGCTCGACGCCTTCGCCGGCATCGCCGACGAGGTGGCCGGCGTCTCGCAGCTCTATCGCGTCTGGCGCGATACTGAGCGCACGCTGAAGAAGCACCGCGAGAAGGTCGAGGCGGCGGCGCGCGAGGCGGACTACATCCGCTCCTCCGTCGAGGAGCTCGACAAGCTGGCGCCGCAGGACGGCGAAGAGGACGAGCTCGCCGAACGCCGCCAGAAGATGATGAAGGCCGAGCGGATCGCCGGCGATATCGCCGAAGCCTCCGAATTTCTCAACGGCAATGCCTCGCCCGTGCCCCATATCGCCTCGCTGGTGCGCCGGCTGGAGCGCAAGAGCCATGAGGCGCCGGGCCTGCTTGAAGACACGGTGGCGCTGCTTGATGCAGCACTCGACCAGCTGTCCAATGCGCAGATGGAAGTCGAAGCCGCACTGCGCAAGACGGAATACGATCCCAAGGAACTCGAGCGTGTCGAGGAGCGGCTTTTCGCGCTGCGTGGCGCCTCGCGCAAATATTCGGTGCCAGTGACCGAACTGCCGGCGTTGGCGATCCGCATGAGCAACGATCTCGCCGATCTCGACGCCGGCGAGGAAAAGCTTGCCAAGCTCGAGGCCGAAGTCGGCGTTGCGAAGGTCGCCTATGAAGCGGCCGCGCAGGTGGTTTCGGCCAAGCGTCACCAGGCCGGCGAAGCGCTTGCCGGAGCCGTCATGGCGGAACTTCCGGCGCTGAAGCTCGAGCGCGCCCGCTTCATGGTGGAGATCGCCTCCAATCCGGAAGAGGCTGCGGCCGAAGGGATCGACGTCGTCGAATTCCACGTCCAGACCAACCCTGGCACACGACCCGGCTCGATCATGAAAGTCGCATCCGGCGGCGAGCTGTCGCGTTTCCTGCTGGCGCTCAAGGTGGCGCTTGCCGATCGAGGCTCGGCGCCGACGCTTGTTTTCGACGAAATCGACACGGGCGTCGGTGGTGCTGTCGCCGATGCGATCGGCCAGCGGCTGAAGCGGTTGTCGGCCAAGGTGCAGGTGCTTTCCGTCACCCACGCGCCGCAGGTGGCGGCACGGGCCGCGACGCATCTCCTTATCTCCAAGGGACCGGCCTCCGAGGGATCCGAAAAGATCGCCACCCGCGTGGCGACGATGGAGCCGCACGACCGCACCGAAGAGATCGCCCGCATGCTGGCCGGCGCTTCGGTGACGGAAGAGGCGAGGGCGGCCGCCAAGCGGTTGTTGACGGCGGGCGAGTAGGTCGCGGGCTGGAGCGTCGGCAGTGACAATCCGTCCAGTCGATCATCGGGCCGACCTGTAACCAGTTGCTGACAACCGAAAAGCGGCGCTTTTTCCTTCGTGAAAATTGCTCTAGAAAACGACTCCTCACAGGAGCTCCGTCATGTCCGCCGCCAACCAAACGCCCGTCGAAACCCTGAGCGAAGAACAGGCCGCCGCAGAGCTTGCCTTTCTGGCAGCCGAGATCGCCAGCAATGACGAGCTCTATCATGGCAAGGACCAGCCGGCGATTTCCGATGCCGAGTACGATGCGCTGAAACGGCGCAACGATGCGATCGAGCAGCGCTTCCCGGAACTCATCCGCGACGACAGCCCGTCGCGCCGGGTCGGCGCCGCACCGCTGCCGACTTTCGCGCCCATCACCCATTCGCGGCCGATGCTGTCGCTCGACAACACGTTTTCCGACGAGGACGTGCAGGATTTCATCGGCTCGGTCTACCGCTTCCTCGGGCAACTGCCCGACGGCTCCATAGCGTTCACTGCCGAGCCGAAGATCGACGGCCTGTCCATGTCGATCCGCTACGAGAACCGCAAGCTGGTGAGTGCCGCGACCCGCGGCGATGGCACCACGGGCGAGAACGTCACCGCGAATGTGAAGACGATCAAGCAGATCCCGAACACGCTGCCTGCGGACGCGCCTGACATCGTCGAGGTGCGCGGTGAGGTCTATATGGCCAAGAGCGACTTCCTTGCGCTCAACGCGCAGATGGAGGCCGAGGGCAAGCAGACATACGTCAACCCGCGCAACACGGCGGCGGGATCGCTGCGCCAGCTCGACGCCAAGGTGACCGAGAGCCGCAAGCTGCGCTTCTTTGCTTATGCCTGGGGTGAGATCTCCGAGATGCCCTCGGATACGCAGATGGGCATGGTCGAGACCTTCGGCAAATGGGGTTTTCCCATCAATCCGCTGATGAAGCGGCTGTCATCGGTCGAGGACATTCTCGGCCATTACCGCGAGATCGGCCTTCAACGTCCCGATCTGGACTACGATATCGACGGCGTCGTCTACAAGGTCGACCGTCTCGACCTGCAGCAGCGCCTCGGCTTCCGCTCGCGCAGCCCGCGCTGGGCGACAGCGCACAAGTTCCCGGCCGAGCAGGCGTTCACGACCGTTGAAAACATCGACATCCAGGTCGGCCGCACCGGCGCGCTGACGCCGGTGGCGCGGCTGACGCCGGTGACCGTCGGCGGCGTCGTCGTCACCAATGCGACGCTGCACAACGAGGATTACATCAAGGGCATCGGCAATTCCGGCGAGCGCATCCGCGAGGATGATCACGACATCCGCATCGGCGATACCGTCATCGTTCAGCGGGCGGGCGACGTCATCCCGCAGGTGCTCGACGTGGTAATGGAGAAGCGGCCGGCGGGAGCGGAGGCCTATGTGTTTCCGAAAACGTGTCCGGTTTGCGGGTCGCATGCGGTGCGGGAGCGCAACGAGAAGACCGGCAAGCTCGATTCCGTCACCCGCTGCACCGGCGGCTTCGTCTGCCGAGCGCAGGCGACCGAGCACCTGAAGCACTTCGTTTCGCGCAACGCCTTCGATATCGAGGGTTTCGGCACCAAGCAGGTCGATTTCTTCTTCGAGAGCGAGGACGAGGCGCTGAAGATCCGCACGGCGCCCGATATCTTCACGCTGAAGAAGCGGCAGGAGGCCTCGACGCTCACCAAGCTCGAGAATATCGACGGTTTCGGCAAGGTCAGCGTCAAGAAGCTGTTCGACGCCATCGACGAGCGCCGCTCGATCGCGCTCAACCGCTTCATCTACGCGCTCGGCATCCGCCATGTCGGCGAGACCACCGCCAAGCTGCTCGCCCGTCATTACGGCACCTACGAGGCCTTCGAGACCGCGATGAAAGAGGCCTCGTCACTTAGCGGTGACGCGTGGCAGGACCTGAACAATGTCGAAGGCATCGGCGAGATCGTC
>NZ_DDHH01000027.1:0-3443 GCF_002338015.1 Rhizobium sp. UBA1881 | reverse complement strand
GATCGTCGCCCGCGCCATCGTCGAGTTCTACAAGGAGCCGCGCAATCTCGACGTCGTCGGCCGCCTGCTGGACGAGGTGACGCCCGAAGCCGCCGAGCAGATCGCCGCTTCCGACAGCCCCGTCGCCGGCAAGACCGTCGTCTTCACCGGCAGCCTGGAGAAATTCACCCGCGACGAGGCCAAGGCGCGCGCCGAAAGCCTCGGCGCCAAGGTCGCCGGCTCGGTTTCGAAGAAGACCGACATCCTGGTGGCTGGCCCCGGCGCCGGATCGAAGCTCGACAAGGCAAGGGAACTCGGCGTCCAGACGATGGACGAGGATGAGTGGCTGGCTTTGATTGGTGGGTGAGGTATCAGGCGTTTGGTAGACGGTGATCGGTCGACAGCCCGACCACCGCGCACTCATCGCAAGCGCCCCATGGCATAAGCGTCGACATACTCGCCGGCGCGGTATCCGAAGGATTTCAGCAGTCCTTCCTGCTCGAAGCCGAATTTTCGGTAGAGCGCGATGGCGGGCTCGTTGTCGGTATAGACGGTGAGCTCAAGGCGCTTGATGTCGAGCCAGTCATCCGCCGCCTCGACCATTGCAGTCAGAAGCCTTCTGCCAAAACCGCGGCCGACGAAATCATCATGCACGCCCATGCCGATGCTGGCGACGTGCTGCCGGCGTCCGGAAAAGCGGTTGAGACCTCCGCTGGCGACGATCTTGTCATCGAGCGTCACGACGAGATTGAGTGCGCCGGGCGACGGGTTTTCCGCGTACTTGCGGACCTCGGTCACCGATGGATAGGGCAGACGCAGCGTGCCGGCGCGAAAACCGGGCAGGTTCGTCAACTCGGCGATTGCTTCGGCGTCCGATGAAAGCAGGGCGCGCACGCGGATGTCTCCGGCCGGTGCGGCTTTATTGGGCTGCGGATTTTCAGGATCTCTGGGCATTCTGGCTCTCCTTTGTCGATACGAGGAGAGCCGGTTCCCAAAACCCTGCTCGCCTCGGCAGGGTTCTCGGGATGATCGCTATGCGTTCAACACAGCACAGCACCCGCGCACCCTTGGTGGGGCGTGGTGATATGAAGGGTCATCATGGTTGCGTTGGCGATCATGGCGCGAGGTTGCGATATGTCGCCATCTTTGTCAACTCATCCGGGTATTTGCTTCGCCGGCTGACATTGATCGGCTGGTAGGTGTGGCTTATTGGTTTTCCGTGTTGCCTATAGCCGCACGCGATCAGGAGACGATACGATGAGCGCTATCAGACCCATCAGAAACGACGCGGACCTTGCCTGGGCGACGGCGGAGATCGAACCTTATTTCGACAATCCGCCCGCCGCTGGAACACCGGAAGCGGATCGTTTCGACATTCTGGCCGACCTCATCGAAGCCTATGAAAACCGGAATTTTCCCGTGCTGGATCTTCCGCCGATCGACTTTCTCCAGGCGTTCATGGAGATGACGGGGCGGGATCAGGCGGATCTCGCGGATGTTCTCGGCTCTCGCTCCCGGGCGTCGGAGATCCTCAATCGCAAGCGTGCGCTGACCGTCGAGATGATCTTCAAGCTCAACCAAGCTTGGGGCGTGCCGTCGGAGAACTTGGCTCGGCCGTATGCTCTTGCGGTCGCCTGACCGGGGCGCTGTGGGCGATAGCTGTCGTCATTTGCCTCGCCGGCCGGCTGCCGGTATGTCTGGGAGAGACCAGAGAATCGGACCCACCCCTTGAAAACCATCGCCATCGATTTCGAAACCGCCAACGAGCAGCGCGGCAGTGCCTGTTCGGTCGGGCTTGCCTGGATCGAGGATGGCGTGGTGACCAGGGTGGAGGAGCGGTTGATCCGGCCGCGGGAGATGCGGTTTTCCGGCATGAACATCGCCATCCATGGTATCCGGCCTGAACATGTCGAGGATGCGCCGGAGTTCCCTGAAGTGATGGACGAGTTCGTCGATGACTTCAGGGGGGCGACGATGGTCGCGCATAACGCTTCCTTCGATTTCAGCGTCTGGCGCGCTTGCCTCGATGGCTACCGGCAGGCCTATCCCGAGCTCACCTATCTCTGCAGCCTGAAGATGTCGCAGCGGATCTGGCCGCATTTTCTGTCGCATCGGCTGAATATTCTTGCCGAGCATCTCGGCCTTCGTTTCGTGCACCACAATGCCGCCGAGGATGCCGCCGTCTGCGCGCAGGCGGCGATTGCCATGGCACGGCATGTGGGGGCTGCGGCGGTGCATGCGATCCCCGAATTCATCGGCATGAAGCCGGGGCGGCTGACGTCGCGCGGTTATGAGCCCTGTACCTGTCGGAAGGGCTAGCGGCGTAGGCTTGCTGCTGGCGGTGAAGCCGGCGCGGTGCCTCGCTTCCTGGGCTCAATTCATGAGCGCGGGGTTTCTTGCCATGCGGCGGGGCCCGCCTATCTTAGCTTGCGCAACATTGAAGCGCCGCTGAGGGAATATCGCCATGTCCAGACTTCGCAATCTCGTCCTTTCCGCAGCCATTCTGGCTGGTGTGTCCGCAGGTGCCGCGTCCGCGGATGTCGTCGGCAAGGTGGGGGTCGACTGGATCGGCAATGATATCCTCGTCGATGCTGTGGCCGATCCTGAGGTGAAGGGCGTCACGTGTCATGTCAGCTATTTCGACCGCAGCGTGATCGATCGCGTCAAGAACGGCAACTGGTTCGAGGACCCGTCGAACAGCGCCATTTCCTGCCATCAGACCGGGCCGATCGAGATCGGCGATATCGACCTGTCGAAGGGCGGGGACGAGGTTTTCAAGTCGGGCATTTCGCTGGTCTGGAAGAAGCTCGTCGTCACCCGCATCTATGACAAGCAGAACGATACGCTGATCTATCTGGCGCATTCGCGCGAGCTCACCAACGGATCGGCGAAGATGGCGATCTCCACCGTGTCGCTCTACGGGCAGACGGTGACTTGGAAGAACGGCAAGCCGCAATAGGGGGCGACTTCTCTCGCGCAACTTTCGGTGAAGCCTGCCCTTGTCGTCTCGTGTGATATGGCAATCGTCATGCGGCGCGGATAAGGTCCGCGCCGGAGATTTAATGCGAGAGGACTGACGATGGCTGGCAACTACAGGATAGCAAACGAGTTTCTGAGCGTCGACGTATCGTCGCTGGGTGCCGAGATGCAGGCGCTCGATACCAGCGACGGGCGTTCGCTGCTTTGGAACGGCGATGCGGCCTTCTGGAGCGGGCGGTCGCCGATCCTGTTTCCGATCGTCGGCAAGGCGCCCGACGATATGGTCGAGATCGAAGGCAAGAGCTATCCGATGAACCAGCACGGCTTTGCCCGCCGCGCCGAGTTCGCGCTTGCCGCGTCCAGCGATACGATGTGCCGCTACGAACTTGCGGCGTCGGAGGCGACGAAGGCGGTCTATTCGTTCGATTTCGTGCTTGCGGTGGAGCACAGCCTTGAGGGCCGCACGCTGACGGTCGCCGCAGAGG
>NZ_DDHH01000206.1:0-5208 GCF_002338015.1 Rhizobium sp. UBA1881 | reverse complement strand
TCACCGGCGACCCGAACATTTCCTGCGGCCAATGCGACCAGTGCCAGCGCGGCCGAGTCAATCTTTGCCGCAACCTCCAGGCAATCGGCATCAGCCGCGACGGCGGCTTCGCGGAGTATGTGATCGTCCCGCAAAAGCAGGCCTTCGCCCTGCCCGGTGATCTAGATCCCGTCCACGGCGCCTTCTGCGAACCACTCGCCTGCTGCCTACACGGTGTCGATCTGGCTGAGATCAGGACTGGCTCGTCTGTGGTCGTATTGGGCGGCGGCGTCATCGGGCTGCTGGTCGTGCAACTCGCGCGCCTTGCCGGCGCCACCGACGTGGTGCTCGTCACCCGCAGCGCCGACAAGCGGCGGCTGGCAGAAAGCCTCGGCGCCACAGCCACCGCCGACCCCACTGACGGCGACATCATCAAACACATCACCGCGCCGGACGGTCTGCTCCCCGGCGGCGCGGATGTCGTCATCGAATGCGCTGGCGTCGCCGAGACCGTCGAGCAGGCCCCTGCCCTTGTCCGTCATGGCGGTACAGTCGTGATTCTCGGCGTCATGCCCCAGGGCGCGAAAGTGTCGATCGAGCCCTTCGACCTGCTGTTTCGCGAAATCAGGCTGATCGGCTCGTTCATCAACCCCTTCACCCACAGGCGCGCCGCGGACCTGATCGCCTCCGGCGCGATCAAGGTCGAAGCGCTGATTTCGCGCCGTATCGGGCTTGGCGAAGCGGTGGAAGCGATCAGCAATCCGGCCCGTCCCGGCGAGATTCGCGCCCTCGTTTTGCCGAGCCTCGGCTAGCCCTTTCCGATTCCTGTCGATTCCGTAAATTATGGGGTTCCGTTCACTGATACATTTGCCTATAAGCCGCTTCTAGCCTGAAAAGACCATCATATGCGCGACCCGGCCGGTGCCTCCCACCCTGGCCGGCTTTCTGCGCAGCTAGGAAACGGAAAAAAGCCCATGCCGAAGCGCCAAGACATCAAATCGATCCTCATCATCGGCGCAGGACCGATCGTCATTGGCCAGGCATGCGAGTTCGACTATTCCGGCACCCAGGCCTGCAAGGCGCTGAAGGAGGAAGGCTACCGCGTCATCCTCGTCAACTCCAATCCGGCCACGATCATGACCGACCCGGGTCTCGCCGACGCAACCTACGTCGAGCCGATCACCCCTGAAGTCGTCGCCAAGATCATCGCCAAGGAGCGCCCCGACGCGCTGCTGCCGACCATGGGCGGCCAGACCGCGCTCAACACCGCGCTCTCTCTCAAGCGCATGGGCGTTCTCGACCGCTACAATGTCGAGATGATCGGCGCCAAGCCGGCCGCCATCGACATGGCCGAAGACCGCGCGCTCTTCCGCGAAGCCATGGACCGCATCGGCCTCGAAACCCCGCGCTCGATGCTCGCCAACGCCACCGACATCAAGGATGCCGACCGCAAGACGCATGAAGCCGAGCGCAACAAGCTGAAGGAAAGCCTCTCCGGCGCCGAACTCGACAAGGCGCTCGACGCGCTGGAAAACCAGTGGAACCTCGGCGAGACCGACCGCAAGCAGCGCTACATCAGCCACGCCATGGCGATTGCCGCCCAGGCGATCGACGTCGTCGGTCTGCCCGCCATCATCCGCCCCTCCTTCACCATGGGCGGCACCGGCGGCGGCATTGCCTATAACCGCTCGGAGTTCTTCGAAATCATCGGCGGCGGCCTCGATGCCTCGCCAACGACGGAAGTCCTGATCGAGGAATCGGTTCTCGGCTGGAAGGAATATGAAATGGAAGTCGTCCGCGACAAGGCGGACAACTGCATCATCATCTGCTCGATCGAAAACATCGACCCGATGGGCGTCCACACGGGCGACTCGATCACTGTCGCGCCGGCGCTGACGCTGACCGACAAGGAATACCAGATGATGCGCAACGCCTCGATCGCGGTTCTGCGCGAGATCGGCGTCGAGACCGGCGGCTCGAACGTCCAGTTCGCCGTCAACCCGAAGGACGGCCGCCTCGTCGTCATCGAAATGAACCCGCGCGTCTCGCGCTCGTCGGCTCTCGCATCGAAGGCCACCGGCTTCCCGATCGCCAAGGTCGCCGCCAAGCTCGCCATCGGCTACACGCTCGACGAACTCGACAACGACATCACCGGCGGCGCAACGCCCGCCTCGTTCGAACCGTCGATCGACTACGTCGTCACCAAGATCCCGCGCTTCGCCTTCGAGAAGTTCCCGGGCGCCTCGCCGGTTCTGACCACCGCCATGAAGTCGGTCGGTGAAGTCATGGCGATCGGCCGCACCTTCGCCGAATCGCTGCAGAAGGCGCTGCGTGGTCTCGAAACCGGCCTCACCGGCCTCGACGAAATCGAAATCCCCGGCGTCGAGGAAGGCGAAGGCAGCCAGAACGCCATCCGCGCCGCCATCGGCACGCCGACGCCGGATCGCCTGCGCATGGTCGCCCAGGCACTGCGCATGGGCATGAGCCCCGAGGAAGTGCACGAAGGCTGCAAGATCGACCCGTGGTTCATCGCCCAGTTCAAGGCGATCATCGACATGGAAGCCCGCGTTCGCGAACACGGCCTGCCGACCGACGCCGCAAACCTGCGCACGCTGAAGGCCATGGGCTTCTCCGACGCCCGCCTCGCAACGCTTTCGGGCAAGCGCCCGAAGGAAGTGGCCGAACTGCGCAACTCGCTGAACGTCCGCCCGGTCTTCAAGCGCATCGACACCTGCGCCGCCGAATTCGCCTCGCCGACCGCCTACATGTATTCCAGCTACGAGACGCCCTTCGTCGGCGCCGCCCGCTCGGAAGCCGAAATTTCCGACCGCAAGAAGGTCGTCATCCTCGGCGGCGGTCCGAACCGTATCGGCCAGGGCATCGAGTTCGATTACTGCTGCTGCCATGCCGCGTTCGCTCTGCGTGACGCCGGCTATGAAGCGATCATGATCAACTGCAACCCGGAAACGGTCTCGACCGACTACGACACCTCCGATCGCCTCTACTTCGAGCCGCTGACGGCCGAGGACGTGATCGAGATCCTGCGCGCTGAGCAGGAAAAGGGCGAAGTCGTCGGCGTCATCGTGCAGTTCGGCGGCCAGACCCCGCTGAAGCTCGCCGAAGCACTTGAGAAGAACGGTATCCCGATCCTCGGCACCGCGCCTGACATGATCGATCTTGCCGAAGACCGCGATCGCTTCCAGAAGCTGCTGATCAAGCTCGACCTGACGCAGCCGAACAACGGCATCGCCTACTCGGTCGAACAGGCCCGCCTGGTCGCCACCGAAATCGGCTTCCCGCTGGTCGTTCGCCCGTCCTACGTTCTGGGTGGCCGCGCCATGCAGATCATCCACAACGAGAGCATGCTGCAGACCTACCTGCTCGACACCGTTCCGGAGCTTGTGCCTGAAGACATCAAGCAGCGCTACCCGAACGACAAGACCGGCCAGATCAACACCCTGCTCGGCAAGAACCCGCTGCTCTTCGACAGCTACCTGTCGAACGCCATCGAAGTCGACGTCGACTGCCTCTCCGACGGCAAGGACGCCTTCATCGCCGGTATCATGGAGCACATCGAGGAAGCCGGCATTCACTCCGGTGACTCGGCCTGCTCGCTGCCTCCGCGCACGCTCTCGGCCGAGATGATCGACGAACTCGAGCGTCAGGCGAAGTCGATGGCCAAGGCTCTCAACGTCGTCGGCCTGATGAACGTCCAGTTCGCCATCAAGGACGGCACCGTCTACGTGCTCGAAGTGAACCCGCGCGCCTCGCGTACCGTTCCTTTCGTCGCCAAGACGATCGGCGCCCCGATCGCCAAGATCGCCGCCCGCGCCATGGCCGGCGAAAAGCTCGATCCGCTGTTTGCCGCCTACGGCGAGAAGCCGGATCCGCGCAACCTGAAGCACATCGCCGTCAAGGAAGCCGTCTTCCCGTTCGCCCGCTTCCCCGGCGTCGACACGCTGCTCGGCCCGGAAATGCGCTCGACCGGCGAAGTCATCGGCCTCGACACCGATTTCGCCCTGGCCTTCGCCAAGTCGCAGCTCGGCGCCAGCGTCGAACTGCCGCGTGACGGAACGGTCTTCGTATCGGTGCGCGACGACGACAAGCCGCGCGTCCTTCCCGCGATCCGCATGCTGGTCGAACAGGGCTTCAAGGTTCTGGCCACCGGCGGCACCGCCCGCTTCCTCGCCGAAAACGGCATCGAGGCCGTGAAGATCAACAAGGTGCTCGAGGGCCGTCCGCATATCGAGGACGCCATCCGCAACCGTCAGGTCCAGTTGGTCATCAACACGACCGATAGCAACAAGGCTATCTCCGACTCCAAGTCGCTGCGCCGCGCAACGCTGATGCAGAAGGTGCCGTACTACACCACCATGGCCGGCGCCGAGGCAGCCGCCCAGGCAATCAAGGCGCTCAAGGCCGGCAACCTCGAGGTTCGCCCGCTGCAGAGCTACTTCGCCTAAGATATCAAGGCCGGCCGTGACCTTTCACGGCCGGCTTTTCCGCCGCACGACGGCCAGCGTGACGACACGCCGAAGTGTCGCAAAACGCGACAAACCACCTGAGATTTCAAACCCTTCGCGATCATGTTACGATATCCCCACACGTGAGGGGCATCGATGGGCAAGAATATCGTCATTCTGTTCGATGGCACGTCGAACGAAATCTCCGCCGACCGCACCAATATTTTGAGGCTATTCGGCGTTCTCGACCGCAGCGACAGGCAGATCGTCTATTACGATCCCGGCGTCGGCACCTTCGGCGCCGCCAATGCCTGGTCCAACGCCTACCGCAAGACGGTCGAACTCTGGGGCCTGGCGACCGGCTGGGGACTCGACCAGAACGTCAAGGAGGCCTATCGCTTCCTCGTCGACAATTACGAGCCCGGCGAACCGGGGGACGATCAAGAGTATCGGGACCGCGACAACATCTACATCTTCGGCTTCAGCCGGGGCGCCTATACGGCACGCGTTCTCGCAGGCTTCGTCCATTCGCTCGGGCTGATGAGCAAGTACCACGTCAATCTGATCGACTACGCCTACAACACCTACAAGGGCATCTCCGAAAGCGAGCAGCAGCAGGGCGGAGCGGATGCCGCCGATGTCGATTGGGACGCGCCCTCGGCCTTCAAGACCATGCGCCTCTACGAGCGCACGCTGAAGACCGACCGCCCGCCGATCAAGCTGCTCGGCCTCTTCGACACCGTGTCCTCGGTCATCGTCTGGGGCA
>NZ_DDHH01000106.1:0-3426 GCF_002338015.1 Rhizobium sp. UBA1881 | reverse complement strand
ATCGCCACCGGTGGAGATGATTTCGTTCACGCCCAGCCCCGGAAGGCAGGTGTAATCGGTACCGGCCTTCTGGCCGGCCAGAGCGAACTCGCCCTGCGCCCAGTCACCCATGATCTGGCCGCCGGCTTTGCCGGTGATCACGAGGTTGGTTGCCTGGTTCCAATCCTGGACGTTGCTGCCCTTGGACATCTTGCGGGCGTCGTCAGCAGCCTTGAAGACCTTGGCGATCTCGGGACCGGCAGCCACGTCGGCGTCCTTATCCTTGAACACCTTGTTGAACGTGTCCTTGCCGGCGATCGCCACCATCAGCGTGTCGAAGGCGCCTGCTGCCTGCCACGGCTGACCGCCGACGGCGAGCGGCACGATGCCGGCCTTTTCGAGAGCCGGAGCCGCCGCGACGAATTCATCCCAGTTCTTCGGCACGTCAACGCCGGCCTTCTTGAACGCGGCGTTCGAGAGCCACAGCCACTGCCAGGAGTGGATGTTGACGGGTGCGCAATAGATCTTGCCGTCGATCGTGCAGCTGTCGAGCAGGCTTGCCGGACGAATGATGTCCTTCCAGTGCTCGGCGGTCGCGACATCGGTCAGGTCGCGCATCAGGCCAGCCTGAACGAGTTCTTCCGCCTGACGGCCGTGGTTGAACTGGGTGGCGCCCATCGGATCGCCGCCGGTGATACGGCTGACCATGATCGGACGCGCCGTGCCGCCGGAACCGGCGATGGCGCCATCAACCCACTTGTTGCCGGTCGCGTCGAATGCCTTGGCGAGTTCGGCCACGGCAGCGGCTTCGCCGCCCGAGGTCCACCAATGCGTGACTTCGAGATCGGTGGCGTGTGCCGCACCAAGCGGCAAGGCGACGGATGCGCACAGCGCTGCCGCCATCAAACGAATATTCATGAGTTCTCCTCCCTCACTGTAACGTTGCCGGAAAAACTTAGTTCAATCGATATTGCCGCGCAACAGCCACCCCTTAAAATTTTCTTTCAGCCCATGCTTTGCTACCTTTGCCTGCTGAAACAACGCCACTCCCGCAAGCCTTTGCAAAGGCGTGGCTCCCCCATGTGCAAGTGCACATCGCTATTATATGTCTGTTTTTGTGTGTTTTATTCAACTGGTATCATGACGTAATTTCTCATTGCCGTTCGCAAGTGCAAAAAATTCGCGCATAAACCACCGATTCAACCAATGAGCGCATATGCAACAAAACCGTCGCAAAAATCGCTCGACAATTTCACTGTAACGTTACAGATTTTAAGGCCCGTGGGAGGGAACGGCATCTGTGTATTCGGGCTTACAGTGCTGCGAAAAGCATCTATAAGCGAACCAAATCGCGTAGGACGGCCTAGAGGGATGAAAAACAAAGCGAATTTCGGGACGACGGTGACCGAGGCATCTCGGGAGAGACCGACACTGAAGACGATTGCCTTCATGACCGGCCTCGGCATCACCACTGTGTCTCGCGCATTGAAGGATGCACCCGACATCGGCGCGGAGACCAAGGAACGCGTGCGGATGGTGGCAAGCCAGCTCGGCTATCAGCCGAACCGCGCCGGCGTGCGCCTCAGGACAGGCAAGACCAATGTCATCGCGCTTGTTCTGAGCATCGACGAAGAGATCATGGGCTTCTCGAGCCAGCTGGTCTTCGGCATCTCCGAGGTCCTGACCGGCACCCCCTATCACATCGTCGTCACGCCGCACTCGCACAGCAAGGACCCGATGCTGCCGGTGCGCTATATCCTCGAGACAGGCTCGGCCGACGGCGTCATCATCTCCCGCATCGAACCGGACGATCCCCGCGTTCGCCTGCTCAGCGAGCGCAATATGCCGTTTGCCACGCATGGACGCACCGACGCCGGGCTGATGCACCCGTTCCACGACTTCGACAACGAGGCCTTCGCCCACCAGGCGGTCGAGAAGCTGGTCGCGCGCGGCCGCAAGCGCATCGCCCTCCTCCAGCCCCCCAGCAAGCTCACCTATTACACGCACACCCGCATCGGCTTCCAGACCGGCCTGCATGACTATGGCGCCGAGGAAGTGCCGCTGCGCGTCACCATCGACACGCCGCTGGACGATATCCGCAACGCAGTCGAAACGATGATGCGCTCCAGCAACGCGCCCGATGGCATCGTCTGTCTCGCCGGCAGTGCCGCCATCGCCGTCAACGCCGGCATCGAAGCCGCCGGCAAGCGCCTCGGCCACGACGTCGACATGGCCTCGAAGGAATCTGCGCCGATCCTCAACTGGATCCGCCCGGAGATCATCACCGCCTATGAAGACGTCCGCCATGCCGGCCGCGAAATGGCCAAGGCCGTCATCGCCCGCATCGACGGCGTCGAGCCGGAACTGCTGCAGAGCGTGAGCCAGCCGGTCTGGACACGACCGAATAGCTGACGGAAGTCAACAAGGAAAGACAACGCATGACCAAGGCTCTCCTCATCATCGATGTGCAGAACGCCATCGTTGCGGGCAAGGGCACGCCCGAGCGGCAGCCATCAATCGACGCCGCGCTTGATGAGACTGTCGCGCGCCTTGCCGCGCTCAGGGAACGCGCATGGCATAGCGGCATCCCCGTCGTCCTCGTGCAGCACGACGGCGACCCGGGCCATCGCCTCGCGGTCGGCACGAAAGGCTGGGAAATCAGGCAGGAACTCGCGCCCGGCAGCGGCGACACCGTCGTTCACAAGAGGAGCGCCGATTCCTTCTTCGAGACCGATCTGGCCGAACGGCTGACAGAGCGCTCCGTGACCCATCTCGTCATCGGCGGCTGCATGTCGCAGTTCTGCGTCGACACCACGGTCCGCCGCGCCGTCTCGCTCGGCTACAACGTCACCCTGATCGCCGACGGTCACACGACCGCCGATTCGGGCTCATTGACCTTCGCCGAGATCGTCGCCCACCATAACGAGACGCTGGATGATTTCGACGCCGGATCGGCGCTGTCGATTGTCCGCCCCGCCGCCGAAATCCAGTTCTGAACCAGGTCAATTGACCCAAACGCAAAACAGCCGGGCCAATGGCCCGGCTGTTGTCATTTTCAGAAAGCGAACCTTAGAAGGTCGCCGCACCGCTGCCCCATGGGCCGTGGTGGAAGTCCTTGCCATCAAGGCGATCGAAGCCGTGGGCGCCGAAGAAGTCGCGCTGTGCCTGGATCAGGTTGGCGGTGCCGCGGCCCTGGCGATAGGCGTCGAAGTAGGTGAGCGCAGAGGTCAGCGCCGGAACCGGCAGACCGGCCTGCAGGGCGGCACCGACTACGCGGCGAAGCGCCGGCAGCGATTCCTTGACCATGTCCGCGAAGGCCGGCGTCACGATCAGGTTGGCGACGTCAGGCGCCTTGGTGAAGGCCGAGGTGATCTCGTCGAGGAACTGCGAACGGATGATGCAGCCGTCACGCCAGATCTTGGCAATGGTTGGCATCGGCAGCGACCA